>JBAPMW010000949.1:0-7318 GCA_049278815.1 Hyphomicrobiaceae bacterium | reverse complement strand
GCCACGCGTGCTCACCTGCCCCTGCCCGCGCTGCGGTGGCCGCATGATCGTCATCGAGGTCTTCGCGCGCGGTTGCGAGCCACGACATCGGCCGGCGCCGGCTCCGACGCCGATCAGGATCGACACGTCATGACGACTGTTTGGATTGCTCCCCGCAAAGCCGCTCGTTTCGCACGCCGCTCATCGGCCGGCGACGACCCGGCGCGCCTCGCTGCGTCTCATCCCTGGCTCATGGCCACCGCCGGGCAACGGCGCGACGCCAATTCCGCCCGTCCAGCTGTCCTCCAATGCCCCACAGCCCGTGGCCGCCCGCCAAATCCTGATCCCCCAACCACACCCGCTGCGCCCAAATCCCCATAGAGCCCGCTGCACCGCCGGCGCCCCTCTAACCGCGATTTCGTGCCCTGGCGCTTCTCGGACGCCTCCCGTCGGCGTGCGTGGATGGCGGCGTCATGCAGGCGTCCGAGAAACCTGCACAGCTACGGACTCATGCACCGCAGCAAGCGAGGTGCACTGGTTGCAGAATTGCCACCGAGCCGCCAAACGCGTGCACGTAGCATTCGCCACCCCTAACCCCTTCGGCAAAAAATCCAGCACAGCGGCTGAGGGGTTACGGCTTAGGTCATAGTCCAGCTTCCCAGAGGGGGTGGTCATGACGGCGAGGCGGGCTGCGAGGCACAACAAAACCGTTCCCGTGATCCTACTGATCCACGTGCTGCCAGAGCCGGCCGAGCGGTGCGGCTACGGTACAATCCGTACACAGCACTAAGGCTTGGTGTCACTTCGCTGCCGCCATCGTTGAATGGCAACGCCCGCCCAGATCGCCTCGATCACTCCGAACGGCCAGGCCCCTTGCAGGAAGCCGTAGACTGAGGCCAAGGCACAGGCGCCCGCGAACGCCAGAATGTACCAGGGGCTGCGATCCTCCAGCGCGTAGAAGATCAGCATGAGAGTGACGGCCAGCAGCCCGAACAGCGTGAGGTTGTCCATCACTTCTTGCGCTTCGCCGTCTTCGGCTTCTTCATCCCCACCCTGCCGAAGGCTTTCTCCTGCCCCGCCTCGGGGCCGTCCACGCCTAGTTCGCGCGCAAGGTCGATAAACCGCTTTGTTGCGCTTCGTCTTCGGACCCGCCTTTGCGCTTCATTGCCTTACTCCTTTGGCGCATCAAAGAGTGGCTGGCCCCGCAGGACCTCTCCGGTTTGCGTGGGGATGCAGATTTCCGACTGCCGCATGTCCCGGCATGAGAGTTCGCCATAGAACCGTAGTGACCGGAGTCATCCCACGGGAGAAGTGGGCACGACGATCCGGCCCGCCGCGTCCCAAAGCCAGCCGCCATACAAATCTGCAAAGGTAGGAACTGCCCATTTGGGCGGCGCGCATTCGCGTTGAGCGAAGCACATGGGAAGCTCCGAGGTCGAGAGGAGCCCAGTCCCGGCAGGTGCGGGCTGCCGGGACTGGCTCCCTCAGTGCTGCACGCCTACAAGTGCAGGGCAGGCAGCACCCCGGCGTCTGGCTACCCGGTCGAGGTTTGCCAGGTCGCGGTCTCGTACATCGTCCAGGATGATGATGCGCTTGCCCGGACGTGTAAAGGCCGCAAACCTGTCGCTCACAAACCGGGCAAGGCCCTTGTCATCAAGATCGTTCGGGATGAGAAGATCGAACAGCGGCACGCACCTGTCATCCTCCTCGATGAAGGCGATGGGGCGCCCTTTCGACCAGCCTCCGTTGGGCCGGATCACGCCGACAACGAACTGATCATAGATGCTGAGCCGCATAGTCGAACTCCACGACATCGTTCACATGGACCACGGCGAAATGCTCGTCGGGGCTTTCCAGCCGCGCAAACCGCAGGGCTGCTCGGCGCGACATGAACACACCGGCTTTCCTTCCGCTGTTCTCGCGAATGACCCAGAGCCCCCGTGCGTTCTGACCGAGCAGGAAGTACGACTTGCTAGCGCGCGTGAGCGGCAAGTCGTTCCAACGAGGCGTCCCGGCGCGGTGAGCAAGAGTGGACATGGGATATCTCTCCACATGACGCAGTTCGATGGAACCGACATGTATTGTGGTGCCCATATAATCTCCATGAGGGGCGAAGGGCTTTGTCATAGGCGGCGTATAAGGGCGAGAGCCGGTTTCCACAGTTCCCGCGACTGCCTTCGTCAAGAGCGACCTCTCATCGCCAACACCCTCCGTTGTGCCGCGTGCGAGGCATTGTGACGGCGCCCGCAGTGAGCATGTGCACGTTCAAGTTCTGACATCCAGCTCGGCATAGCGCTCCGGAGTCACTCCGTAGGTCCAGGCGACGGCTTCGCGGGAGGTTGCCATGCGCGAGGGAACGCGCAGGAAGTAGCGCCTGTGCGAGCCGTCGCCTTCAGCAGTGCCGTTCACCACCTCAACGGCCGCCCACGAGCCAATGGTCACACCGCGATAGGTCCACCGCGTGTGCCACAGGATGCCCGTGTCGTCTTCTGAGACCCGAGTGGCGCCGCCACTCCGGATGAAGCGCTCGGGTGTCATGATCTCGATCATGCAGTTGCGCAACACGGGATCGATGGCGTCGGCGACCGTATCGGCGGCAATCCTTTCGGGATGCTCGATCATCCACGCAGGCACCTCGACGCCCTTCCAGGCATAGTACGACCAGCCATCTTGGTACTGCAGAGCAGGGCCATCCGGGCAATGCAACCTTCCTGAGGCGTCGGTTCTCAGGAGCTTGGGGCGCTCGGAGACCCAGCAGACGTGCTCATGGGGAACGATCCATCCGCCGCTCCTGGCGATCTTCCAGATGCCCTGCATGGGACGCGTGAACTCGTGCCCGTGCAGAACGTCGTGGAGATATTCGTAGACGCCAAGAGAGGCGAGCTGCTCAGGACCGATGGCGATATTCTCGAAGGTCGATCGCGGCAACAGGCGCGAGAGGCCGCGCCACCTCAGCGCTACGTGTCGGGCGCGCACCGAGAGTCGGGACAAATAGGCATCAACTGTCCCGATCACCGCGCGATTGACGGCCTTGCTCACGCTTCGACATCTGTCGTGCTCGCTGACCGCGGTGCGGATTGTGGCGTCATGGCCGAGCTCGACCACCGCGACCACGACCTCCTTCCAGAAGATCTCAGCGAGCGTACCGACCTTGTCCCGCACGCAATCGAAGACCTCAATCTTCACATTGGCGCCGATCCGGTCGTCCGCCGAGGCGGTCGCCAGGCGTTTGGCGATCTCCATGGGGCCGCCGCACCACACGATGCGATCCGGTGGCGCGAGCCCGGCTGCGCCATAGGCAAGGCGGATGCCCTCTTCCGCGGCAGGCCGGTCGGCTGGTGCGCAGGACATGCGTAGCCTCGCCCAGTGGTCGAGGTAGTCCTTGAGGTCATCGAATGGGGTCGAGGTCCGCATGACACGTCAGTCATCAAGAGTGCTGAAATGCTCATGGATGCCGATGTCGGTCGGCTCCAGCTGGCGTTGCCGGCGGACGCGATAGGTGCCCTTGTCCAGAGTGATGGGCGCGTGCTCCTCGTGCTCCAGCCGTGCCGTTTGACTTCTCACCTCGACATGAGCGACGTAGAGACCAGACGGAATGTCGCGTGCGAGGGCGTCGTCACGATACATTGTGACCTCACCGAGCAGCCGGTGACGATGTCCGGTGGCCTCGCCTTCGGCGATGATTGCCGCCCCCTCATCAACGGATTGAACGAGTTCGCCGGAGGCGGCGGCATCTTCGACGCGCTCTATCAAGACGTCACCTTGTGCACACAGACGGACCATGGCTTAGACCTCAGGTAGAACTTGCTATCTTCCATGTCGGCGTCAAGCGAGCCGCCGGCATCATCTGTTGCCGTGCTGGGCAGATCTCATTTCTCGCTATCCGCCCCGTTGAGCCGACGATGAGCTGCTGCGATCTCCGTATCCGCCTTGCGCAGGCGCGATTGGACGAAAACATCAAAGGCTCGTGAAAAGAGACCCTTCCCAGTGCTCGGTCGCTCTGGACTTGTGCCAGCGCTACCTGTGAGGGGCTCGGGTGAGTTCTGTTTCGTCTGACTCAGGACGATCGCTTGCGATGCAACGAACGGAAGCATCTCGCACCTCCTCTCGTGAACCGTCGGTATCCACCACTAAGATCTCTCATTGGGGCATAAAAAATCGAGAGGGACGGAGCAGCGATCTCATAAGTGGAAAATAAAGACGATGCGACCAGCGCCCCCCCTTCGTGCGTGACGTCTTCTGGGAGGTGACGGCGCGCCGGTTGGGGCGGCCCGCATGCGGGCCGCCTTCACCTGAGAGCAGGAGAGAGTGCTGGCGTGTGGGTGTCCTGTTGAGACGCGGCGCTGGTTGACTGGCGAGCTTGCGTTAGGACACCAGCCGATCAGCCATTTCCGAGATCACCGCAGACTCCGCGGTCGAAGATCGCTGCCGAAGATTTCTGTCGGCGATGGCGATCAACGCATTCACCGCGACACTGACGAGGATGAGGGCGCCGAGCAGTGCGGCAGAGCGCATTGCTTTTGAGTTCACCCGCCCCTCGTGGTTGGCCTGTCCTCTCAGGCCGATAGCCGTCGTGAACATGACCTGTTCTCCGTTTGTATCTACCGGTCGCCATCTGCGACCGCACAGGAGAGATCGGCAGGCCCGCGTAAAGAATCGAGATGGAAGGAAGCTCACCTGCATATGAGCGCCATAAAGATCCCGAGGTATGTGCGGGCGCCGTCGGACATGGCCCAGGGTTGGGAAAACCCGTGGAGCGCGCCGGCCCGCACTGCCTTCCCCCGGTGCTCGCTCATGCACTTGATTTTGTTAAGAGTTTCGAGAACAGACGCGCCGCGCGCGAACGGACCCTATATGAGTTTTTTATGAAACAGCCTTCGCGTTCGTCTCGATTTTATATGGAGTTCGCGGCAAGTATCCGCCGCCTGCAACGGCAGAGCACTGGCGCCAAGGTGACGCGCTCCGCCGCCTGATTGCATACGTGTCGCGATACGCACACATCGCACGGAGCAACCCATGCTGGACGTAATCCTGCTGGCCGTCGGCCTCGGCTTTTTCGCGCTCTCCATCGCCTACGCGTTCGGCTGTGACCGCCTCTGAGGGAGATTCCCATGCTCGTCGAATACATGCTGGGAGGCGTCGTGACTGCCGGCCTCCTCGTCTACCTGACCTATGCGCTGCTGCGCCCAGAAAAGTTCTGAGTGCGCTTCTGAGAGAGACGCATCATGACCATCAATGGCTGGCTTCAGATCGCGATCTACTTCGCGGTGCTCACGGCCTTCGTCGTCCCCCTGGGCCGCTACATGGCCCGCGTCTTCGAGGGGGAGCGCACCTTCCTGTCCCCGGTCTTGAGGCCTGTGGAGCTCGCTTTCTACCGGGTCTCGGGCATCGACGAGAGGCGGGAGCAGCATTGGATCACCTACACGGTGGCCATGCTGCTGTTCAACGTCGCGGGCTTCCTGCTGCTTTATGCGCTACTGCGCCTCCAGAACCTGCTGCCCCTCAACCCCGCGGACATGTCGGCTGTTCCGGCCGACCTTGCGTTCAACACGGCCGTCAGCTTCACCACCAATACCAACTGGCAGAACTACGGCGGCGAGAGCACGCTCAGCTACCTGAGCCAGATGATGGGCCTGACGACGCAGAACTTCGTCTCGGCCGCCACCGGCATCGCGCTGCTCATCGCGCTGATCCGCGCCTTTGCGCGCGCGTCGGGCAATACCGTGGGCAACTTCTGGGTCGATCTGACCCGCACGACCCTCTACGTGCTGCTGCCGCTTTCCGCCGTTGGCGCCCTCTTCCTGATATGGCAGGGCACCCCCCAGAACCTCAGCCCCTACGTCGATGCGACCACGCTCGAGGGCGCCAAGCAGGTCATCGCCCAAGGTCCGGCGGCCTCCCAGATCGCGATCAAGCAGCTCGGCACCAACGGCGGCGGGTTCTGGAACGCCAACGGCGCCTACCCCTATGAGAACCCCACGCCGCTCACCAACTTCCTGGAGGTGCTCTATATCCTGTTGATCCCGGCCGCGCTCACGTACACCTTCGGCCGCATGGTGGGTGACCAGCGCCAAGGCTGGGCGCTATACGCCGCCATGTCGGTGATCTTCCTGGCTGGAGTTGCCGTCACCTACTGGGCGGAAGCTGCCGGCAATCCTCAGTTTGCCGCGCTCGGACTTGACCCCGCCAACATGGAAGGCAAGGAGGTCCGGCATGGCCTCGCCCCTTCGAGCTTGTGGGCCGTGGCGACGACGGCTGCCTCCAACGGCTCCGTCAACGCCATGCACGACAGCTTTACGCCGCTCGGCGGCATGATCCCGATCATCATGATGCAGCTGGGCGAGATCGTGTTCGGCGGCGTCGGCTCCGGCCTCTACGGCATGCTCCTGATGGTCATCGTCGCCATGTTCGTGGCGGGCCTGATGGTCGGCCGCACGCCCGAGTATCTCGGCAAGAAGATCGAGGCCAAGGAGGTAAAGATGGCAATGCTCGCGATCCTGATCCTGCCGCTGTCGATGCTGGCCTTCACGGCTGCCTCGGTCATGCTGCCATTCGGGCTGTCGAGCATGCAGGACGCCGGCCCGCACGGGTTCAGCGAGGTGCTCTATCTCTTCACCTCGCAGACCGCCAACAACGGCTCGGCGTTCGCGGGCTTCACCGGCAACACGCTCTGGTACAACACCACCGGCGGCTTGGCGATGCTGATCGGTCGCTACTTCGTGATCGTGCCGATGATGGCCGTGGCGGGCTCCCTGGTGGCCAAGAAGAAGGTGCCGGCATCCATGGGCACTTTCCCGACCCACGGGCCGCTGTTCGTCGGCCTACTCGTGGGCGTGATCGTCATCATCGGCGGCCTGACCTTCTTCCCCGCGCTCGCGCTTGGGCCCATCGCCGAGCACTTCGCGATGCAGGCCAAGATGCTGTTCTGAGGAATTCTCGGAGTCACAAAGTCATGGAAAGCTCCACCCTTCGCAAGCGGATGCCGGTATCCGCCCTGGCGGACCCAGGCATCATCGTCCCCGCGATCGGCGCGGCGTTCGCCAAGCTTGATCCGCGCGTCCTCATCAAGAACCCTGTGATGTTCGTGGTCGAGGTCGTGGCGGCGCTGACCACGTTGATCTTCCTGCGTGACATCTTCACCGGTGGGGAGAACCTCGCCTTCACCGGCCAGATCATCCTGTGGCTATGGATCACTGTGCTGTTCGCCAACTTCTCCGAGGCGGTGGCCGAAGGCCGCGGCAAGGCCCAGGCCGACGCGCTGCGGCGCACGCGCACGGAGACCCAAGCCAAGCTGCTGGGGGCGGCCAACTCGAAGGACTATACGCTCGTCCCCGGAACC
>JBAPMW010000948.1:0-3334 GCA_049278815.1 Hyphomicrobiaceae bacterium | reverse complement strand
CTCTAGAGCGCTTTCCGGGTGATATGCGGCGGGAGACCCGGCCGGCGCTCCGCGCGCAAGCCCCCGACTGACGGCGTCACTCGGCGATGATGCCGGCGCCGGTGAAGCCGCCGTCGACGGGCACGATGGCGCCGGTCATGTAGCCGGACCGGGTGCCGTCCAGCAGGAACTCGATGACGGCAGCGATCTCGTCGGGCTCGGCGTAGCGGCGCATGGGAATGTGACGCGCCCACAGGGCACGGTCGCTCTCGGTGTGCATGGTCTTGACCATCGGCGTATCGACCGGCCCCGGCGCCACGGCGTTCACGCGGATCCGGTAGCGGGCGAGATCGTTGGCCAGCACCTGCGTCAGCACGGCGACGGCTCCCTTCGATGCGCCGTAGGCGCTACGGCCCTTGCTGCCGCGCAGGCCCGCGACCGATGCCAGGTTGACGATGGCACCGCCGCGCTGCTCCTGCATGATCCTGGCGGCGGCGCGGGCCACGATGAAGCTGCCCACGACGTTGATGTCGAGGATCTTGCGGAAGAGGTCCACCGGTGTCTCGAGAGCCGGGATGTCGGCAGCGATGCCGGCCGAGTTGACGACCCCGTCCAGGCCGCCCAACGCCGTGGCGGCGGCGGCAAGCGCCGTCTGGACCGCTCCTTCATCGGTCACGTCGAGCCGCGTGGCATAGAGCTCGGCGGAGCCGGCGTGCTCCCGGCGCAGCACCTCCAATGCCGTCTCGTCGCGGTCGGCAATCGCCACCTTCCAGGCCGACGCCAGCAGGCGCCTGGCTGTCGCCAGGCCGATGCCGGACCCGCCGCCCGTGACGAATGCAACGCGGGGCCGCGCTGCGGTGTCGGCCATGCTCTCCTCCTCAACTCACGTCGCCGCACGAGACGTGCCGCCGCGGCGGCGCCCGGCGCGCGGTGCACGTTCCTTTGAACGTTGGCCCCGAGAGGTGGTCTCCGGAGGTGGGTGAGACTACACCATCACGTCACGCTCGGCTCTACGCTTGGCGAAGCGCCCGGGCTGCTGGAGGAGGCGCCTCCTCCCCGCCCGGGATTGGTTCAAGGCGCCACCCAGGGGCTCCCACATGACAAGCGCACCCCCCCGGACCATGACGCCGGTCTGCCTGCCCCCTGCGGCGGATGATGCGAGGTACCTGACAGATCGGGTGTTCGGGGCCTGCGACGGGGTCATC
Organism: Hyphomicrobiaceae bacterium; assembly: GCA_049278815.1. GTDB lineage: Bacteria > Pseudomonadota > Alphaproteobacteria > Rhizobiales > Hyphomicrobiaceae > AWTP1-13. Next base: position 2,150 of record JBAPMW010000948.1, on the reverse strand, counting down.
ACCACGCTGGCGGTCGTGTCCGGAGGAACCACCTCACCAGGCGAGCAGCGCCACGCAGAGGGCGAAAATCAAAACCACAACGAACAGCCAGCCAACCGTCGGTTCCACGAGATGCCTGATATTGGACGCCATGTGTCAACCTCCTTCCAGTCACGTTCCCAATGCTTTGAGCAAAGTCATTGTCTGAACCAATGCCAACAGCTCGGGGACTTCCTTGTGACCGAACCGCAATCTGAGTTGGGAGCACCCGCGCAAGGATGCAATAGGCGCCAAGCTGGCCGGAAACGGGGCCCGCCGGGAAAGTCCGTCGGCAATTCCCTGGACGCGGGCAGGCGCAAGCCCACATTTTAGCCACAATTTCCCAGGCTCACAATCAAGCTTGTGCTCCTCGGCGCGGCTGCTGCAGCGCACCACGGCCGGGGCAGCTACGACGCCTGTTTTTGGCTGCCGCCGGTTATCGCTTCCTGGGGGAAATTGCCGCCGCACGGCTTTGGCCTTCCGGACGGCATCCCACAAAGGCCTCCTTTATCTGACTATTGGCGCCGCAGGATCACCCGGTAAGAATTGCTTGCGCCAACGAGCAGCGTTCTGCTGCGGGCAGAGTGGAGGACGTTTCATGCGAGCGAGAGTGCGTGCGCTTCTATTGATTGCAGGCTTGGGCCTCGCGGGCGGGTCGGCCGCGCTGGCTGCTCCATCCGGGGCAGGCCAGGACACGGCGAGCCTGGGGGCGCTGGTGCAGCCTGTGCAGTACTGGGGCAGCAGCTACTGCGAGCGGCTGCGCCGGGCGTGCGAGTACAAGGAGTATCGCGACGAGGTGGGCGAGGGGAACTGTCGCCGCTACCGTGTGCGATGCCTGGGTGGCAACTATTGCGAGCGGCTGTGGCGGGCCTGCATTCACAAGGAGGAGCTAGGCGAGGTGGGCGAAGGCAATTGCCGCCGCCACCGCGCCGAGTGCGGAGGATATGACGAGGATTGAGGCCAGGGATTGCAGGGAGTAGGGAGGCGAACGCTTGGCTGTCTTCCCTACTCTCTATTCCCTATTCCCCTGATTTACATTATTATCTTATATCAGATCATGAGCATACCATATAGCGCGGGCATCTCTGTGGAATTCTCCGTCCGGGCGGGCGCCTCGGCTTTATTCAAGCTGCGAAAGGTGGCAGGGTCGCATACCCGATCCGCTCGAACGGTGGGAGACGCTCCATGCAGCATCCGGGATTCTTCGACAGGGCAGGTCCGTTTCCGCTGCGCCAGATCGCCGAGCACGTGGGAGCCGCGCTGGTCCACACCGATGACGGCGGCCGCGCCATCGAGGACGTGCGCCCGCTCAGGACCGCCGGCCCCAGCCACCTGGCCTTCTTCGACAACCGGCGCTACGCCGAGCAGCTGACCGCCACGGATGCCGGCGCCTGCATCGTCAGCGGCGGCGATGTACGTCGCGTTCCCGAGCATGCCGCAGCGCTGACGACGCCCACGCCCTATGTCGCCTTCGCCAAGGCGCTGCAGCTCTTCTACGCCGATGCGTTGCGCAGCAAGGCGGCAGCGGAGGGGGCCGACAGGGGGTGTGGACTGGTGCATCCGAGCGCCAGGATCGATGCCGGGGCGATCGTCGAGCCCGGCGCGGTCATCGGCCGCGAGGCCGTCATCGGGTGCGGCACGACCGTGGCGGCCGGAGCGGTAGTGGGCTATCGCGTGGTGCTGGGCCGGGATTGCTATGTCGGGGCCGGCGCCACCTTGACGCACGCCGTGACCGGCAACGGCGTGATCATCCATGCGGGCGCCCGCATCGGCCAGGACGGCTTCGGCTTCGCCATAGGCGGTGCAGGTGGCCGCGTGAAGGTCCCGCAGGTCGGCTGCGTGCGCATCGGCGACGATGTGGAGATCGGCGCCAACACCACCGTCGACAGAGGCACGCTGGCAGACACGGTGATCGGCGAGGGCACCAAGATCGACAACCTGGTGCAGATCGCTCACAATGTCGTGATCGGTCGCCAGTGCATCATCGTCGCCCAGAGCGGCCTCGCCGGCTCGGCCGAGCTGGGCGATTACGTGGTGATGGGTGCCAAGTCCGGCGTCATCGGCCACGTCAAGGTGGGCCGCGGCGCGCAGATCGCGGGCATGGCGCACGTCAAGGACGACGTGCCGCCCGG
>JBAPMW010000947.1:0-3817 GCA_049278815.1 Hyphomicrobiaceae bacterium | reverse complement strand
GACTCCCTCTCCCCGCTTGCGGGGAGAGGGATGGGGTGAGGGGCAGCCAAGGGCGCCACCCTCTCCACGGCCGGTCGGCAGACCGCCTGAGTTCTGCGCCGTGGCGCTTTCCCCAGATGCCCCTCGTTGAGAGGGTCACACCTGTTGCCACCCCTCACCCCGACCCTCTCCCCGCGAAGTGCAAGGGGCGCGTCGGCGCCTCGACCTGGACCGGAGGATCGTATGAGCGGGTTCTCCGCGTGGATGGTGGGGCAATGGAGCGAGTGTTGGCCGTTCGGCCAGCCGAAGTGGCATTAATTTCGACTACCGGAGCACTGATCGCGGGTTCCGCGCCGCGAGAATCCTCGAAGACCTTTGACGTCATGGCGCTTGACGAGCCGGACAACCGAGAGAACTACGGCGGGGATCGGTTCAACCGCATCGGCATGGTCGAAAGCCAGCTTCTTGTCGTGACCCATTCGTGGCACGTCGACGGCGACAGTGGCAACGACATCATTCGCATCGTCTCGGCGCGGCCCGCGGAGCGCCGCGAAAGAAAGCGGTACCATGAAGCCTGGCAGACGGAAGATTGCATCCCCGCCGGGCGATGAGATGATCGCGGGCAAGCGCGTTGCGACGAAGCATGGTTGGAGCGTCGTCGACGCGCTGACCGATGAGGAGGTCCTGGCAGCCGCCCGCGCAGGCCGGGACCCAGTGCACCTCTAAGCGCGGGCACGCTTCCGGTGAAGCGCCGCGCTTCGAGCGCGCTGCCGGCCGGGGGCATCGCGGGTGCCCTTGCCGGAGGTGGCCAGGAGGTGGCCTGGGTGCCCGCCTGCGCGGGCATGACGCCCCCCGGGGTGCGTTTCGCCTTCCTTCGGCCGGGAAGCGGCGCGCCGCCCTGCGGCATGGCTTGCACGCCTCTACAGGCAACAAATCCCCTTGCCTTTCCACCCCCATCCGTCCCTTATTCCCCCAACCCCAAAGTGGCCGTTAACCTTCCTGGAGGACGCGAGGCCCATGTACACATCCCTGGAGCATTACATCGACGGCAACTGGGTGAAGCCCTCGGGCGACAAATCCCAGGACGTGATGAACCCCGCCACCAGCAAGGCCATCGGCCAGCTCGGCCATGTCTCGCGCGGCGACCTCGACAAGGCGCTGGCCGCGGCCGACAAGGGCTTCAAGACCTGGCGCAAGGTGTCGGCCTTCGAGCGCGGCAAAATTCTGCGCAAGGCCGCTGACCTGGTGCGCACGCGCACCGACGAGATCGCCAAGGTCCTCACCCTGGAGGAGGGCAAGGTCCTGATGGAGGCGAAGGTCGAGGTTGCGAGCGCCGCCGACATCATCGACTGGTACGCCGCGGAAGGGCAGCGCGCCTACGGCCGCATCATCCCGGCTCGCGCCGACGGCGTGCGCAACCTGGTGGTCATGGAGCCGATCGGCGTGGTGGCCGGCTTCTCGCCCTGGAACTTCCCCGTCACCCAGGCGGTGCGCAAGATTGCGGCCTCGCTGGCGGCGGGCTGCTCCATCATCATCAAGTGCCCCGAGGAGACGCCGGGCTCGCCCATCGGCCTCGTCAAGTGCTTCCACGACGCCGGCGTGCCGGCGGGCGTGCTGAACCTCGTCTACGGCGTGCCGGCCGAGATCTCGGAGTACCTGATCCCGCACCCCAGCGTGCGCAAGATCTCCTTCACCGGCTCGATCCCGGTCGGCAAGCACCTGAACGCGCTGGCCGCGAGCCACATGAAGCGCGCCACCATGGAGCTGGGCGGCCATTCCCCCGTGATGGTGTTCGACGACGCGGACGTTGAGGGTGCCGCCAAGATCATGGGCGCCTTCAAGTACCGCAACGCCGGCCAGGTGTGCATCTCGCCCACCCGCTTCTTCGTGCACGAGAAGGTCTACGACACGTTCGTCGGCAAGTTCATCGACATGGCCAAGAAGACCAAGGTGGGCGACGGGCTGGAGCCCGATTCGCGCATGGGGCCGCTCGCCAACCCGCGCCGCATCACCGCCATGGAGTCGTTCGTCAACGACGCCCTGGAGAAGGGCGCCAAGGCCGAGGTGGGCGGCAAGCGCATCGGCAACCAGGGCAACTTCTTCGAGCCCACCGTGCTGACCGAGGTGCCCGAGAACGCCCGCATCATGAACGAGGAGCCGTTCGGCCCCGTCGCCGTGATGCTGCGCTTCAAGGAGACCGACGAGATGCTGGAGCGCGCCAACAAGCTGCCCTACGGGCTCGCCAGCTACGCCTTCACCAAGAATGCCAAGACCGCGGGCAAGGTGGCCGACGCGATCGAGGCCGGCATGATCACCATCAACCACATGGGCCTCGCGCTCCCCGAGACGCCGTTCGGCGGCGTGAAGGACTCCGGCTTCGGCCACGAGGGCGGCACCGAGGGCCTCCAGGTCTACATGCAGTCCAAGTTCGTCAGCCACCTGGGCTGAGGGCATCGCGACGGGGCGGCGCCAGGGGCGCCGCTCCATATCACATGCGCCCGAGGATCGCCTCGCTCACGGGCTGGCGGCGTCAGGCAGCCGGGTCGTGGTCGGGCGGGCGGCCTGCTGCACAGACCTCGCCGGCAGGCGCCACCTCGGTCAGCCGCCGGTTTCAAGGGCGTCGACGAGCATCATGATCTCGCCTTTGATCGTCTGCTCCAGCTCCTCCTTCAGCTCGCGGACGCGCTGGTGCAGGGCGAGCAGCTGGGCGTCCATGGCCCGCTCCAGCGTGCGGCCTTGATCGATCGCTTCCAGCAGCAGGGCGCGGTGGTGGCGCATCTCGTTGCGGATATCCCTGAGGACCTCAAGAAGCGCGGCGCTGTTGACATCGTCCGGCATGCGCTTTCATCGCATAATCAGTCACAGAAAGCAAGAACAAATCGTGAAAAAATGCGATTAGTACATTTTATGCCTCAACGCTGACCGTCCGCCCGCAATCTCACCGTCCGACGATGCCGAGCTCGGTGAACGGGATGAACGCCACACGGTCGCCCGGCTGCACGTCGCCTGCGTCCTCGGGGATCTCGATCAAGCCGTCGGCGGCCAGCAGGCCCGAGATCAGGCCGGAGCCGTCGCGGGCAAACTTGTCGACGCCCAGACCGTGCGGCGTCTCCTTGAGGATGCCGCGCCAGTACTCGCGCCGGCCTGTCTTGCGGCCGGGGAACGCGAACAGCGCCGGCAGGCGGTAGCGGCGCGGCTCCGGCCACGCCGCGCCGCCCATGCGGCGCAGCATCGGCCAGGCGTAGAGCAGGAAGCAGACGAGCACCGCCACCGGATTGCCCGGCAGGCCCAGCACCACGCAGTCGCCGATCTGGCCGAACGACATCGGACGGCCGGGCTTGATGGCAAGCTGCCACAGGTGGCGCTTGCCGACGGCATCGAGGGCGGCGGCCATGTGGTCCTCCTCGCCGCGACTGGCTCCGCCGGTGACGATGACGGCATCGTGCCGCTCAGCCGCGTCGGCGAGCCTGCGCCGCACCTCGGCCGGATCGTCCGGGAGGACGCCGAGATCGGCCGGCGCTGCGCCCGCCGAGAGGATCAGCGCGTACAGCATGGGCGCGTTGGCGTCGTAGACGAGGCCTTCGGAGAACGGAGCGCCCGGCCGCACCACCTCGTCGCCGGAGGAGACGATGGCCACCTTGAGCCGGGCGTAGCAGGCAGCCTCGGCCATGCCGAGCGAGGCCAGCGCGGCGAGATCCTGGGCGCGCAGCACCGTGCCGGGTGCAAGCAAGGTCGCGCCGGCCTCCGCGTCCTCGCCCGCGCGCCTGACATTGGCGCCGCGCTTGAGGCCGGCGGGGATGGAGGCGACGGTGCGGCCGCCGACCGCGCTCGTCGCGAC
>JBAPMW010000946.1:0-7231 GCA_049278815.1 Hyphomicrobiaceae bacterium | reverse complement strand
GCGCAGGTCGGCCTGTGGCATGTACTTCTCCATGAACGCCCTCCAGGCAGCGATGTCGGGTGCGTTGGCCCACTGTGGGTCGGCCGGGTCCTTGCGGTAGAGCGCGAGGATGATGCCCTGCGAGGCCTCGAGGCCGGCGGGCTTGAACACCGCGCCGAACGAGGACGACACGTTGTTGAGATATTGGATGGGCTTCCAGTTGATTTCGGCCGCCTTCTTGATCGCCTGGGCCGCGAACTTCGGCGTGGTGATATTGAAGAACACGTTGGCGCCCGAGTTCTTGAGCTGGATCATCTGGCTGTCGACGGTGGGATCGGTTACCTCGTAGGTCGAGAGCTGCACGATCAGCTTGTCGGCATCCTTGCCCAGCCCCTGCTTGAAGCCGTTGAAGTAGTCCTTGCCGTAGTCGTCGTTCTGCATGAGGACGCCGATCTTGGGGTCCTTGACGTTGGCCAGGATGTGCTTGGCGTAGATGACGGCTTCCGTGACGTAGTCAGGCTGCCAGCCCATCGTCCAGGGGTACTTCTGGGGCTGCCCCCAGACGGAAGCACCCGTCGCCACGAACAGCTGCGGCACCTTCTTGCCGTTCAGATATTTGTGGATGGCCGTGTTCGGCGGCGTGCCGAGCGTCTGGAAGACGAACAGCACCTTGTCCTGCTCGACGAGCTTGCGCACCATCTCGACGGTCTTCGGTGGCGCATAGCCGTCGTCGTAGGAGATGAACGTGACCTTGCGGCCGTTGACGCCACCCTTGTCGTTGACCATCTTGAAGAATGCCTCGATGGTCTTGCCGATCGTACCGTACGCGGACGCTGGGCCTGAATAGGGGTTCGTGTTGCCGATCTTGATCTCGGTATCGGATGCGCCGTCGTCGTACTTCTTCTGCGCCATGGCTGGGCTGACGACAAGCGCGAGCGCGCCCGCCGCCGCCAGAAGCGTCCTCGACAGTCTCATAGCATTCCTCCTCTTCCAGGCTTCTTGGGCCGTGCGCGGCGTCGCGCCGTCACGATCCCTTTAGGCGCCTCCACAGCGCCGCCAAGCCGCCGGCGATGCCGGTCGGCATGGTGTACATGAGTACGATCAGGGCGGCGCCGTAGATCAGCCAGGGCTCCAGCTCCAGGGGCAGATGCACCGCGTTCGAGATCTGCTTGGTGAGGGCATCGGCGTACTTGTCGATCACCTGCACGAACACGCCGCCGATCACGGCCCCCGGCAGCGAGGCAATGCCGCCCACCACCGCGCCCACGAGGATGGCGATCGACAGCTCGAAGCGGAAGCTGTCGGGCGAGACGAACTCGAAGATGATGCCGTGCAGCGCGCCGGCGAGCCCGGTGTAGAGCGCGCTGATGCCGAACACCGTGGCTTTGTAGTGGGGCACGTTGATGCCCATGGTGCTTGCGGCCATCGGGTGGTCGCGGATGGCGATCATGGCGCGCCCGGTGCGGCTGTCGAGCAGGTTGCGCGCGATCCAGAACATGAGCGCGGCGACAGCCAGCACCACCAGGAACATCCACTGGTCGGAGCTGAGCGGCAGCCCGAAGGGCGGATCGGCCTTGAAGACGTTGATCCCCATCACGCCGTTGGTGAGCGGCTCGATGTGCCGGTACTTGAGGATCTGCGGCACGGCGACGGCGAGCGCGAAGGTGGCAAGCGCCAGGTAGTGGCCCTCGAGCCGCAGTGCGGGCAGCCCGAACAGGTAGCCGACGACGAAGCAGAAGAGCGCCGCCGCCGGCAGCGTCGCCCAGAACGGCCAGCTGGCCTGGTCGATCAGAATCGCTGCGGTGTAGGCGCCGACGGCGAAGAAGGCGCCGTGCCCGAGCGAGATCTGGCCGTTGAAGCCCGTGAGCAGGTTCAGCCCCAGCACGGCGATGGCATAGACGATCACCAGGTTGAGCTGGAGGAACTGGAAGTTGCTGATGAGCCCCGCCTTGCCGGCGGCGATCAGCAGCACAGGCAGGGCGACCAGCAGCAGCCAGTAGCGCGCGCGCCAGAGCGCGCCGGTTGCGGGGCTCGCCGAGGTGCCGGTAGCGATTGCCGTGTCTGCCATGGCTCAGACCCGCTTCACAGTGACGTGGCCGAACAACCCGTTCGGCCTGAGCGTCAGCACGGTGATGACGATGATGAGAGCCACAGTGAGCTTCTCGCCGTTGCCGACGATGTAGAGGCCGGTCGTGCGCTCGATCACGTTGCCGAAATAGGCCACCAGGTTCTCCAGCACGCCCACGATGAAGCCGCCCGCCACCGCCCCGCCGGGGCTCGATATGCCGCCCACCAGCGCCCCGGCAAAGCCGTAGAGCAGGATGCTCGCCATCATGTTGGGATCCAGGTAGACGGCGGGCGCCACCATGGCGCCGGCCACCGCGCCGATGGCGGCGGCCAGCCCCCAGCCGAGCGCCAGCATCCAGTCGACGCTCACGCCGGCCAGCCTGGCGGACACCGGGTTCTGGGCCGCGGCGCGCATGGCGAGCCCCAGCGGTGTGAAGCGGAAGAACGCGAACAGGGCAAGCAGCACCATGACCGTGACGGCGATCATGCCGAGCTGGTGCGGCCCGATGAAGCCTGAACCCGGGAAGGCGACCTGCGGGAAGGGCGATGGGAAGGCCTTGATGGTGTGGGTCCAGATGCCTCCGGCAAGGGCATGGAAGATCGTCAGCAGCCCAATGAACACCACGACCACCGACAGCACCGGCGCGCTGTGCAGCGGCCGCAGGATGGTGCGCTCGATCGCCACGCCGATGACGAACGACAGCACCATTACCAGCGGCAGCGCGATCCAGAAGCTCACGCCCCACTGCAGGAATTGCCAGGCGAGATAGGCGCTGAACATCGCCATCTCGCCCTGGGCGAAATTGATGTGATCGGTGGAGACGAAGATCATCACCAGCGCCAGGGCGAGGCTCGCATAGATGGCGCCGTTGGCAAGGCCGGCGGCGGTCTGCTGAATGAGTTGCTCCATGCGCGCCTCAGTAGCCGAGATAGGACTTGCGGATCGCCTCGTCGCTGCGGACAGCCTCGGCGCTGCCCGACATGACGACGCGGCCCGTTTCCAGCACGTAGGCGTGGTCGGCCAGCTCCAGTGCCAGCGCCGCGTTCTGCTCCACCAGCAGCAGGGTCACCTTGGCATCTGCATTGATGCGGCGCATGATGCGGAAGATCTCCTGCACCACCAGCGGCGCCAGCCCGAACGAGGGCTCGTCGAGCAGGAGCAGGCGCGGCCCCAGCATCAGGGCGCGGGCGATCGCCAGCATCTGCTGCTCCCCGCCCGACAGCGTGCCGGCCTGCTGGCCGAGGCGGGCCTTCAGGATCGGGAAGTACTCAAACACCATCTCCTGGTCGCGCCGGACCGCTGCCTTGTCGCGGCGCGTGTAGGCGGCGACGCGCAGGTTCTCGTCGACCGTGAGATTGATGAAGGTGCCGCGCCCCTCGGGCACGTGGCCGACCCCCAGGCGCACGATCGCCTCCGTCGGCCTGCCGCGGATCGCCTCGCCTTCGAGGCGGATCGCCCCTTCTGTGGCGACCATGCCGCAGATCGCGCGCAGCGTCGTGCTCTTGCCGGCGCCGTTGGCGCCCAGCAGCGTGGTGATGCCGCCCGCCTCCAGGGCGAAGCTGATGCCATGCAGGGCCTGGGTCTGCCCGTAGTACGCCTTGAGATCCTTAACCTCGAGCATGGACATGACGCGTGCTCACGCCCCCGTGCCGAGATAGGCCCGGATCACATCGGGGCTCTGCTGCACCTCGGCCGGCGTGCCCTCGGCAATCTTCTTGCCGAAGTCCAGGGCCACCACCCGGTCGCACACCGACATGACGAGGCCCATGTGGTGCTCCACCAGCAGCACCGTGACACTCTGCGTGTCGCGGATGCGGCGAATCTGGCCGCGCAGCACGTCCACCTCGTCATGGTTGAGGCCCGCCGCCGGCTCGTCGAGGAGCAGCAGCTTCGGGTTGCTCGCCAGCGCGCGCGCCAGCTCCAGCCGTTTCTTCACCGGGAAGGGGAGCGCGCCCGCCGCATGCCGCGCGAACGGCTCCAGCGCCATGAAGGCCAGGAGCTCCTGCGCCCGCCCCGCGATGCGGTTCTCCTCCGGGCTCCGGGCGGGAAGGCGCAGCGCGTTGGTGAGGAAGCCGGTGCCGGTGCGGGCATGGCAGCCGACCTTGATGTTGTCGAACACGCTCATGCGGTCGAACAGGGCGGCGTTCTGGAAGGTGCGGCCGATGCCGAGCTGAGGAATCGCGTGCCGCGGCTTGGCCAGGACCGACTGGCCCTCGAACAGGATGTCACCCTCGTCGGGGATGTAGAGCCGCGAGAGGCAGTTGAAGAGCGTGGTCTTGCCGGCGCCGTTCGGCCCGATCAGGCCCTGGATCGCGCCGGCCGGCACATCGAAGGAGATGCCGTCGAGGGCGATGATTCCGCCGAAGCGCACGGACACGCCCCGCACGCTCAACAAAGCGCTGCCCCCAATCTCAGGGGTCGCGCGCACGGCGACCGTGGCGACCATGAAGCCCAGCACTCCTCCCTGGTACGCTTCTTCTTCTTTTTCGCGGCGACGGACCGCGTCTCGGCTTTGTGCCGATGAGCTTGGCAGATACTCTCGGATATTGCACCGCCGGTCTAGCGAAATCTGAGCCTGCCTCATTTTTTTTCGGAGGCGCGGCGAGCGGCAGCCCCCAGGCAACCCTATTTGGCGTGCAACAGACGGGCGCCGGGTTTCGCGGCGGGGGCCTCCAATTGGAGGCAGGGGTTTTTCGTCTCGGCCATACGGTCCAAGTGGCATGTCGGCCACTGCCGCGCTTCGATGCCCGCGCCAAAGATCGGCTACGCTTTTAGCACTCGGTCGACCATGGCGGGCGCTGAGCCCAGGTAATTGACGGGATCGGTGAGCTCGGCGAGCCGTTTCGCGTCGAGGTGGGACGTGACCTCAGGCAGACGCTCCAGCTCGGCCAGAAGGGGGGTGCCCTTGTCGAGGGCGGCTCGGCAAGCGCCGTAGACCATGTCGTGCGCCGCTCCACGGCCCACATGTTGGGCAAGCGCCATCATCACCGCCTCCGCTACGATCAGTCCGCCGGTCAGGTCGAGGTTGCGGCGCATACGACCGGCATCCACAATCAGGCCCTCCAGCATGAAGCGGGACTGCCGCAGCGCGCCGCTGGCAGCCAGGAACGCCTCTGGCAGCGCCACCCATTCGAGCTGCCAGGGGCCGGTGGCGCGCTCGTGGTCGGCCAGCATCGCATCGAGCATCAGGCCGACCTTGCTGCGTACTATCCTTGCCGCGGCGACGATGAATTCGCACGAGATGGGGTTGCGCTTCTGCGGCATGGTGGAGGAGGAGCCGCGCCCCTGCACGAACGGCTCGAACGCCTCGGTCACCTCGGTCTGCATGAGCAGCATGACATCGGTGGCGATCTTGGCGAGCGAGCCGGTGACGAGGCCGAGGAAGAAGACGGCCTCGGCGAAGCCGTCGCGCGCCACGTGCCAGGGCGCAGCGGGGCGGCCAAGGCTCAATTCGTCCATCAGCGCATCGTGCACGGCGAGGCCCGTGTCTCCCAGCGAGGCGAGCGTGCCGGCGGCGCCGGCGAGCTGGCCGACCAGGACACGGGGGCGCAGCTCGGCGAGGCGCTGGCGGTGGCGGCGCACCATGGCGAGCCAGACGGCGGCCTTGTAGCCGAAGGTCACAGGCAGCGCGTGCTGGAGATGGGTGCGGCCCGCCATCACGGTGGCGCGGTGTCTGGCGGCAAGGCCGGCGAGCGCCGACTCGATGGCCGCCAAGTCGTCCTCGACCAGCGCCAGGGCCTCGCGCACCTGGAGCACAGTGGCCGTGTCCATGATGTCCTGGGTGGTGGCGCCCCAATGCACATAGCGGCCGGCCTCGCCCACCTGGCTTGCGAGCTGGTGAACCAGGCCGACGATGGGATAGCCGACGAGGTCGGTCTCGGCCTTGAGTCTGGCGAGGTCGATTGCCTCGGGACGCGCGCCCCGGCGGATCGCCTCGGCCGCCTCCTCAGGGATCACCCCTGCGCGTGCCTCGGCGGTGGCCAGCGCCACCTCCACCTCCACGTAGCGCCGCACCACAGCCTCGTCGCTGAACACGGCGCGCATGGCCGGCGTGCAGAAGGCGTCGCGGAAGATCGCCGAGTCGAAGGGCGTGGACGGCATGGGTGCCCCCAGGGGATGTCGCTCGCGGTCACAAAACCAGCCCGATGTAGCCATAGCGGGGAGAAGCGGGCAAGAAACGACGGCAGGACGCCGCCGGGGCGAGGGCAGGTGTGCAGATGCCGGGGAGACGCGAGATGCGGGGTCGCAACAGGAGACGCCTGCCGCTCGCAGCGGCAGCCATCGCATGCGCTCTTGCCGCGCTGGCGTCGCCCGACGCCCGGTCGCAGTGGCCCCACGATGTGTTCAAGGAAACGCCCCCAGCGCAAATGCCGGTAAGGCCTGGCGAGGCCCTGGCAAAGACCAAGGAGGCGACTGCCCACACCGGTCCGCTGGTCTATTTGCGCGACATCGACCCCACCATTCTGCAGGACATGCGCTATGCCGGCCCCGACAACTTCACCGGCCGGCGCGTGCCGGGCTACGGCGCGCCTGAATGCATGCTGTTGCGCGGGGCGGCCGAGGCGCTCTCCCGGGTGCAGAAGTCGCTGCTGCCGCGCAAGCTCTCGCTCAAGGTCTACGATTGCTACAGGCCGCGTCGGGCCGTGCGGGCGTTCGTGGAATGGGTCAAGGACGATGTGAGCGGCACCGATCCGCTCCTGAAGCGCTTCCATCCCTTCACCGAGCGCAGCCGGCTGATCATGCTCGGCTACGTGGCGGCGGTCTCGCGTCACTCGCACGGCGATACGGTGGACCTCACCTTGGTGCAGCTGCCCGCCAAGCCCGCGTCGCCGTTCAAGCGCGACGCGCGGTACGGCGCCTGCACAGGCCCCGCCAAGGACCGCGCCCCCGATACCAGCGTAGACATGGGGACCGGGTACGACTGCTTCGACCCGCTGAGCCACACCGGCGCCACCGGCATCACGCCGGCGCAGCGGCGCTGGCGCAAGATTCTGGTCGGGGCCATGGCGCAGCAGGGGTTCCGCAACTACGCCAAGGAGTGGTGGCACTTCACCCTGGTACGCCCGCATCCCGGCCGCTCGTTCAACGTGCCGATCCTCCCGCGGAAGTAGGTTGGGTTAGCGCGATAGCGCGTAACCCAACCCCTCGCGGGCGCCACGTCGATGTTGGGTTACGGCCCTTCGG
>JBAPMW010000945.1:0-8384 GCA_049278815.1 Hyphomicrobiaceae bacterium | reverse complement strand
AGGTGCTGGAGCGGCTGCGCGAGGTGGCGCCCACGGTGGCGGTGCGGGGGAATGTCGACACAGCGGCGTGGGCGAAAGCGTTGCCTGAAACGGAAGCCGTGAAGGCAGGAAACCAGCTCATCTGGGTGCTGCACGACATCGCCGAGCTCGACCCCGACCCCACCGTCGGCTTTGCCGCCGTCGTCTACGGCCACTCGCACCGGCCGTCGATCAGCACCCGCGACGGCGTGCTGTACATCAATCCCGGCAGCGCCGGCCCGCGCCGCTTCGAGCTGCCCGTGACGGTGGGGCGGCTGCATGTGAGCAGCGCCGGCCTCAGGACGGAGATCGTCGACCTGGACGCGTGAAGGCCAGGGGTGGAGCGGCTATGATGGGCGTAGGTTGGGTCAACCCCGGCGAAAGCCGGGGCAGACCCAACCCAGTAGAGGGCGCTGCCTCAGACAGCGTTGGGTCTGCGCTTCGCTTGACCCAACCTACGCGACGCCGACGGAGGACCCCATGGCAGACGGCAGAAGCACCAAGCACAACACAACCGCCGCGCAGTGGACCAAGGCCACGCCCCCCGGCTACATGCCGGGCTTCGGCAACGACTTCGAGACCGAGGCGCTGCCGGGCGCGCTGCCCGTGGGCCAGAACTCGCCGCAGCGGACGGCCTACGGCCTCTACGCCGAGCAGCTTTCCGGCTCGCCGTTCACGGCCCCACGTGGGGCCAACGAGCGCTCCTGGCTCTACCGCATCCGCCCCTCGGTGCGGCATGCGCAAAGGTTCAAGCGCACGGCGCTGCCGCTGTGGAGAACCGCTCCGGCGACGGGCGAGCACGACCGCCCCATCGGCCAGCTGCGCTGGAACCCGGTGCCGATCCCCGACGAGCCCCTCTCCTTCCTCACGGGCATGCGCACCATCGCCACCTGCGGCGACGTCAACACCCAGGCGGGCATGGCCGCGCACGTCTATCTCGTCACCCGGTCGATGGAGAGCGACTACTTCTACAACGCCGACGGCGAGCTGCTGGTGGTGCCGCAGCAGGGGCGTGCGCGCTTCTTCACGGAATTCGGCCGCATCGAGGTGGAGCCCGGCGAGATCTGCGTCATCCCGCGCGGCGTCAAATTCAAGGTGGAGCTGATCGACGGACCGGCCCGCGGCTACGTGTGCGAGAACTACGGGGCGAAATTCGCGCTGCCCAGCCGCGGCCCGATCGGCGCCAACTGCCTCGCCAACGCGCGCGACTTCAAGACGCCGGTGGCGGCGTTCGAGGACCGCGAGGCGCCGTCCCGCCTGACCGTGAAATGGTGCGGCACCTTCAACGTCGCCGAGATCGGCCACTCTCCCCTTGACGTGGTGGCCTGGCACGGCAACTACGCGCCCTACAAGTATGACCTGCGCCACTTCTCCCCGGTCGGCGCCATCGCCTTCGACCACCCCGATCCGTCGATCTTCACGGTGCTCACCGCGCCGTCGGAGACGGAGGGCACCGCCAACGTCGACTTCGTGATCTTCCCGGAGCGCTGGGCGGTGGCCGAGCACACCTTCCGCCCGCCCTGGTACCACATGAACGTGATGTCGGAGTTCATGGGCCTGATCTACGGCGTCTACGACGCCAGGCCCGAGGGCTTCGTCCCCGGCGGCATCTCGCTGCACAACTGCATGCTGCCCCACGGCCCCGACAAGGCGGCCTACGACCACGCCACCAGGACCGAGCTGAAACCCGTCAAGATCACCAACACGCTGGCCTTCATGTTCGAGACCCGCTTCCCCCAGCACGTCACCAGGTTTGCCGCCGGGCTGGAGACGCTGCAGGAGGACTACGCCGACTGCTGGACCGGGCTGGAGCGGCAGCTGGAGCGCGGCGTCAAGGGGTAGTGGCACGCCGCTTTTTCGCCACGCGCAAACCGCGGGACGGCGACCGAGAACGGCGATGGAATAGGCGTGCGCGCGACCCGAATGCCGCATTGACGGTAAGACATGTGACAACTATGTGATGCGCGCCCGCCGGGTGGCGGCTGAGTCAGCGGCGCATGCACAGGCTCGCGCTGAATTCGCAGGTTCGGATCTCTTGCAGGGGGCGATCCATGGAACTCTCGGATTATGAGCTCATCCGCTATCCGTCCGGTCAGCTGGTCATCACCCGCGTCGCCCTCACCGCCAGCGGCGCCCCCTCCTCGGGTCCGCGCGACGTGATCGGCGCGTTCACCGACGAGCAGGAGGCCCAGAGCGTGCTGCACCGGCTCGCCGGCATGAGCCCCCAGCCCACCGCCGACACGCCTCCGTCCGTGCAGCGCGGCTGACCGCTGCCCCCAGGCTGTTGCGGCGCCTTGCAGCGTCACCACAGGTTTGCCCAACGAATCAGTCTGGAGTGGCCACTCGGCAACCACGCGAGTGACACCTCATGGCCCTGATTGCCCCCTTGATTGCACTGGAGCGCAACCCCAGCCTGCATCTGCTGCGGGACCACCTCGACACCGCCCTGGCGCTGGGGGAGGATCTGCTCGCCAAGGAGCTGGCGCTTGCCGCTCCAGACGGGCCGGGCCTGCGGGACTGGCTCAGGCACACCCGCGGCCTTGACGCGTTCCTGGGGTCGCTGCGCACGCTGGAATACGCCCTGACGGCGCGCCTCCTCCAGGCACGCAGCCGCGCTGGCGAGCTGCGGGGCGACGACGCCCGCCTCAGGCCGTTCCTCGCCCTGTTCGTGGCCGGCACCGCGCCGCTGATGGATGCCGCCGCCGAGCTTGGCGAGATGGAAGCGCGCGCCTTCGACGGGGCGGACGCCGAGCTGGCCTTCCTGCGCAGCCGCGGGCTGCTCCCTGCCGATGCCGCCGGACTTGAGCTGGTCTCGCGCCTGGCCATCGACGACGACTACCAGGTGGCCGGCCGCATCCCGCTCGGCACCCTGCTCGACCTCGTCGCCACCTTCCTGGAGACCCTGGACCGGCTGTATATCAACGGCAACGGCGCCGACGATCTGCGCGCCTTCTCGGCCCACGCCTATGCCGTGCGGTCCGGCCAGCCCGCCGAGCCCAACACGGCCAACTGAAAAACTGGCGAATGGCGAATGGGGAGTGGCGAATGGTGTGTCCCATTCGCGATTCGCCATTGGCCATTCGCCCCGTCCCCCCGATCACATTGGCGTCATCAGGTTGACGACATCTTGGGCTCGCCCTATGTAAATGTTTATAACATTCACACTGGCTCGTGAACCGGGAGGCAATCGGCAATGCATGTGATCGCGCGCATCGACGACCTCGGCAAGCCGGCCTGGATCGTGCTGATGGTGCTGGGCTTCATTCTGTACTGGCCCATCGGTCTGGCGATCCTGGCCTTCATCTTATGGAGTGGACGGATGTGGAGTGGACCAATGGGATGTGGATGGCACCGGGGCAACGTGGAGGATTGGCGCCAGCGCGCGATCGACCGGGTCAACCGCGCGGCCCGGCACTGGGAGAGGAAGCGCGCACGCTGGGAGGAGCGCATGCAGCGGCATGGCGGTGACCGCGGTCGCGGGCCGAGGGGCGGGCTGAGCGAGACGGGTAACCGCGCCTTCGACGAATACCGCACCGATGCCCTTCGCAAGCTGGAGGAGGAGGCCAATGAGTTCCGCGCCTTCCTTGAGCGCCTGCGCATGGCCAAGGACCGCGCCGAGTTCGACGACTACATGACGGAGCGCCGCAATCGCCCCGCGGGTGGGCCGGCCGAGGGGACGCAGCCGCCGCAGGCGTAAGGCGCACTGACGGGCGTCGCAATGGTGTCAGACCCGCAGGGTCTGACACCTCCTCACAGCAGCTTCCCCAACTCCGCCCGCAGCGCCGCCGCCAGGTCCGGCCGGTCCAGGGCGTAGGCGATATTGGCCGTGAGAAACCCGGTCTTGGAGCCGCAGTCGTAGATGGTGCCGTCGAAGCGGAAGGCGTAGAACGGCCGCGTCTCGGCTAGGCGTGTCATGGCGTCGGTGATCTGGATCTCGCCGCCGGCGCCCTTCTCGCCCGCGCTCAGCAGGTCGAAGATGGCGGGCTCCAGGATGTAGCGGCCGGTGATGTGCAGGTTGGAGGGCGCCGTGCCGGGCTTTGGCTTCTCCACCATCTTGGTGACGCGCGACGTTCGCACGCCGGCTGCGGCGTCCTCGACACCGACGATGCCGTACTGGTGCGCCTGGTCCGGCGGCACCGGGGCGACGGCGATGTAGTTGCCGGGGCGCTCATTGTAAGCTGCAATCATCTCGCCGATGCAGGGCTTCTCGGCGTAGTGCAGCACGTCGGGCAGCAAGAGCGCGAACGGCTCGTTGCCCACGATCTCGCGCGCGCACCACACGGCGTGGCCGAGCCCCAGCGGCGCCTGCTGGCGCGTGAAGCTCGTCTGCCCCGGCTTCGGCAGGTCGCGCCGGAGCGCCTCCAGCTCGGCCGTCTTGTTGCGCTCCTCCAAGGTGCGCTCCAGCTCGAACTGGCTGTCGAAGTGGTCCTCGATCACGCCCTTGTTGCGCCCCGTGACGAAGATGAAGTGCTCGATGCCGCCGGCGCGGGCCTCGTCCACCACGTGCTGGATCACCGGGCGGTCCACCACGGTCAGCATCTCCTTGGGCATGGCCTTGGTGGCGGGCAGGAAGCGGGTGCCGAGTCCGGCGACGGGCAGCACGGCCTTGCGAATGCGATTTGACACTGTGAGGTACTTTCTCTTATCGGATGGTTACGCTCAAGATGCGTCGTGCACTCTTGAAAGGTCGCCCGGACGCGCAACGCAGCCGGCGGCCAATCGGATCACATTATCGGATAGCTGATATTGGAGCGGCAGCCGTGACGCCTCAAGCCTGTCGCGCCGAGATCCGTAAACTTGGATATACGCCGGTTAAGCCGTCTTACAACGGGGCGACCTTGCATGTGGGACGCGACGGCTTGCATCTTACGATACCCGACGCGGAGGCACTCGAGCCGAAGGAGCGAGAGGATTTCTTAGAGCTTCTGAAAGCCAGAGCCGCTCTGTCGGGCAATTAGGCAGCCTCCCTAACGGCCAAGCTCGCCTCGAACTTGCGCAGCGCCGGGACGAAGCCTGTGCTGGTATCGGGTGACGTACCCACCTCCGAGATATCCAAAACATCGTAGCCGTCCGCTTCCAGGATATCGCGGATGGCGATGGGAATGCGCTCCAGCAGATCCGCGTCGGTGCGGGCATGAACGTAGAGGCCCCGCATCTCGTCGCTCATTGCGACGATCAGGCCGGTATCGCGATGGCGGATCGTTTGGATCGTAATAAGTCTGCTCTCGACTCGACCGCTGCTATCGCTCATGCTCTGTCTCCGACGTCGCTATGGCCGCGAAACGGCTAACTTGGCGCTGGAGGCTTGACTATTACCGTCACCCAGCGCTAACGGGCGCGACCGATTCACCTGAAATTGGGCACAATTTGGGTTGGTTTCAAGGCGTGGGTGTGTGCGCAGGAGGAGTAGCCCGTATCGTCTCGGCGACTCAATCTGTGAAAAGGCCCCGCAGGCCCAGTTGGTAGTGAGGGGAGCAACGATGGGCATGCGCTGGCGGCTGGTAGTCGTTGCAACGGCCCTTCTCGTGTCGTTAACCGAATGGAGCGCCCTGGCGCAGACCCCGGGCGACTTCCGCCAGTTCATCGAGTCGCTCCGGTCCGAGGCCGAGGCCAAGGGCATCTCGCGCCGCACCTTCGATGCGGCCTTCGAAGGGGTGAAGCTCGATCTGACGGCGCCGGACCTCGTCCTGCCGGGCAAGGCGGCGAGCGAGGTGAAAGGGCAGGCCGAGTTCACCAGGACGCCCGCCCAGTACCTGAAAGCCGTCTACCTGGTGCGGCTCGCCGACCGGGGCAGGTCGCTGCTGGTCAAACATCGCGAGGCGCTGGAGAAGATCGAGCGCGAGCTGGGCGTGCCGGGCCCCGTGGTGCTGGCCATTTGGGGGCGGGAGACCGCCTTCGGCGCCCACCGTTCGCCAGACTATGTCATCCAGGCGCTGGCCACCCAGGCCTTTCTCGGCCGGCGCAAGGAGTTGTTCCGCAACGAGCTGATGTGGGCGCTCAAGCTGCTGGAGGACGGCGTGCGCACCCGCGAGAACCTGAACGGCTCCTGGGCGGGAGCCATGGGCCTCACGCAGTTCATGCCGTCGGAATACTATACGCTGGCCTACGATCTCAACCGCGACGGGCGCAAGGATATCTGGGGCTCGGTGCCGGACGCGCTGGCCTCGGCTGCCAACCAGCTGCGCTCCAAGGGCTGGGTCGCGGGCCACCCCTGGGGCTTCGAGGTGCGCCTCCCGGCCGCAATCACGTGCGCTTCTGAGGGGCCGCCCCACGCGCGCACGGTGCGCGAGTGGGCCAGGATGGGGGTGGCGCGTGCGAGGGGCCGCGCGTTCCCCGACACGGTGCTCGATGCCCAGGCCTTCATCATGGCGCCGGGCGGCGCGTACGGTCCGGCGTTCCTGGCACTGGAGAACTTTATGGTGATCAAGCGCTATAATATGTCGGACCTCTACGCCCTGTTCGTCGGCGACCTGTCCGACCGCATCGCCGGCGCCGGCACCTTCGAGACCCCGTGGGGCGATGTGCGCCAGCTCTCCGCCCGCGGCATCGAGGCTCTCCAGACGCGCCTGCAGGCGCAGGGTTATGCCATCGCCAAGATCGACGGCAAGGCCGGCATGAACACCAGGGCGCTGGTCGGCGCCTATCAGAAGGCCAACGGCCTCAAGGTGGACTGCTGGCCCTCGGAGGCGCTGCTCCGGCATATGCGCAGTGCCGAGGCCGGCAAGGCCGGATAACCGACGGGCGGGATCGGTCTTGCGGGGCGGGGCGGCCTGCCGCATGGTGGCCCCAGACCGGCGCCGGGCCGGTTGCACTTGCCGAAGGCACTTGCGGTTGCACTGGGAACGAGCCATGCGCGCTTGTCTTGCGAAGCTGGCGACGGTCGCCACGCTCATCCTCGCGGTCGTGGGGAGCGTGCGGGCGCAGGAGCACTTCCTCGGCTTCAGCTACATCACGCCGTTCCCCGCCGACGACACCTATCGCATGCAGGTCTACGGCGACGCCTTCGGCGAGGGGCTGCTGGCCGGGCTCAACGATGCCTTCTCCGGTGAAGCGCGGGTGCAGCTGCAGCGTCGCCGCCGGCCGCTGGCGGGGATCATGCGTCAGGATCTCGACGACGAGCTCAAGACCGAGGCCGCAAGCAAGGATACGGTGCACATTGCCGTCGTCATGCTGGGCTACAATGACCGCTGGTCCTTCCGCATCTCGCCGAAGGAGGTCGCCCAGCCGGGCTCGCCCGCGTGGCGCGCGGAGTACGGGCGGCGCGTCGACCGCCTCGCCAAGGCCCTGAAGAAGAAGGGCGCCGCGGTCTATTGGGTGGGGCTGCCGGTGATGCGGCGGCCGGAGGTCAACGAGCCGGCGCAGGCCGCCAACGACGTGATCCGGGAGAAGGCCTACCTCAACGGCATCAAGTACATCGACATCACGGCGCACTTCGCCGACGAGGCCGGCAACTACACGCCCTACGGTCCGGACGTGGCCGGCCAGCAGCGCATTGTGCGCGACAAGGATGGCGTGCTGTTCACCTGGGCGGGGTATCGCAAGCTTGCCTACTTCGTGGAGCGCGAGATCAAGCGCGACCTGGCGCTCGCGCGGGCGGAGCGCTCCATCCCGCTTGCGGGCAGCGAGGCCGAGCAGAAGCGCATCGCCGCGCTGCGCCCGCGCCAGCCCGACGCGGACGCCGGTGGCAAAGGCAGCCCCGGCGCGGGCAAGGAGGGAGCGGGCAAGGACGGCGCGAGAGCGCCCACCGCCAAGGCGCAAGCCGGCCCCGGCTCCGGGACCGGCGACACCAGGGCCGACAACAGCCGTATCTCGCTCAAGACAGTGGGGGCGGGCGGGCGCGAGGAGACCGTGACCCTTGAGCTGCCGCGTCCGTCCATCCCTGCGGCGGTCCTCCAGCTCATCACGCGCAGGGATACCGGCGAGCGGGCCTCGCCCATGGGCGACACGCTGGCCGACGACGTGGGCGGCCTTGTGCTGCTGAGCTCCGTCACCGCAGGAGGGTCCGGCTTGCGGCGCAAGGCGGCGCCGGGCCAGCCCTACTATCAGGTCTGGTTCAAGGGCGAGCGGTTGACGCCGAAGGCCGGCCGCTCCGACGATTTCACCTGGCCGAAGGCCGAGCCGGCAAGCGAGACACCCGACCGGGCAGGGTCCCCCAAGGCCTCGCCGAAGGGCTGAATGCCGATTGTGCGGGGCGACGCCTGACGCCGCCTGGGGTACCCTTCCATTTGATGCGAATCGGCAGTCACCGTCGAAGACGGGCGCCGGTAAGGAAGGCCACTGGCGGGTCGATCTCGGACGACCGCGCCGGACCTCAGAATGCCTTTGCGCCAGCCCGCGGGTCCGAGCAGGGGACAAGGGAGTTGACC
>JBAPMW010000944.1:0-3315 GCA_049278815.1 Hyphomicrobiaceae bacterium | reverse complement strand
GCGCGGCGGCGCTGGACCGAGGACGGGATGCGGAGCGCCTCGCGGTATTTGGCGACGGTGCGGCGCGCGATGTCGATGCCGTCGCGCTTCAGGTGCTCGACCAGCTTGTCGTCGGAGAGCACCGACTGGGCCGTCTCGGCCTCGATCAGCTGGCGGATGCGGTGGCGAACCGCCTCGGAGGAGTGTGCCTCGGCGCCGCCGTCGGAGGCCGAGATGGCCGAGGTGAAGAAGTACTTGAGCTCGAAGATGCCGCGCGGGGTCGACATGTACTTGTTCGAGGTGACGCGGCTCACCGTCGATTCGTGCATGCCGATGGCATCGGCCACCGTGCGCAGGTTGAGGGGCTTCAGGTGCTCCACGCCGTGGGTCAGGAACCCGTCCTGCTGGCGCACGATCTCCTCGGCCACGCGCAGGATGGTGCGGACGCGCTGGTCGAGGCTCTTCACCAGCCAGTTGGCGTTCTGCAGGCAGTCGTGCAGGTAGCCCCTGTCCTGGGGCGAGCGCGCGGTCTTGGCGACGTTGGCGTAGTAGCTGCGGTTGACGAGCACGCGCGGCAGCGTGTCGGTGTTGAGCTCCACGATCCAGCCGTTGTCGGGGCCGTTGTCGGGGCCTGGCCGCACCAGCACGTCGGGCAGCATCGGCTGGATCTGGATGGAGCCGAATTTCAGGCCGGGCTTGGGGTTGAGCCGCTTGATCTCGGCCACCATCTCGACCAGCTCGTCCTGGTCGACGCCGACGGCGCGGCGGAGCGCGCTCAAGTTGTGGTTGCCCAGGAGCTCCAGGTTGTCGAGCAGCCGGGCGATCTGCGGGTCGTAGCGGTTGGCGTCCTTGAGCTGCAGGGCGAGGCACTCGGCGAGATCGCGCGCGAGGACGCCGGGCGGGTCGAACCCCTGCAGCTTCGCCAGCACCTTGACGACCAGCGACTGTGGAGCCCCCAGGCGCGTTGCCACGTCGTCGAGGCTGCCCGGCAGATAGCCCGCTTCGTCCACCATATGGATGAGATGCGCCCCGATCAGCCGCTCGGCCGGGTCGGTCACCGCCAGGTGCAGCTGCTCGGTCAGGTGGTCGGCGAGCGACCGCGTGGCGGCGACGAACTCCTCCAGGTTCGGGGCCTCCGAGCCGTCGCCGTTATGGGTGGACGGCCGGACCGACGCCCAGCCGCCCCTGTCCACCGAATCGGCCCCATTGGCGCCGGCGCCCTCGCCGCGGGCCTGCGTCAGCGTGCCGTTGCGGGCCCCGGCCTTGGCGTCGCCGCCGGCCTTCAGGCGAAGCTTGTCGTCGCCGTCGGGCGTCTCGCGCAGCGCCTCGTCCCGCTCCAGCAGCGGGTTGCGCTCCAGCTCGCCCTCCACGAACACGCCGAGCTCAAGATTGGAGAGCTGGAGCAGACGGATGGCCTGCTGCAGCTGGGGGGTCATCACCAGCTGCTGACTCTGCCTCAACTCTAGCTTCGGCGTCAGCACCATGACCCCAATGCTTTGCCACGACGCCCACCGGGGTCAAGATATATGACGCCGCATTCCTATCGAGGGCGCGTCGGGCCCTCCGCTGGCTGACACGGGCAGCGGCTTCGCCCGTTCGCCGCCAGGGTCCAAAGCATTGGACGCCACCGCCTCACCTCCGCAGGGCCGACGGCCGCCTTCGCGCTCAGAGGCACCGCGACCAAGCCGGGGAACTTCGGACTAAGCGCACGCCCCATCCGCGCGCATCTGCATCCGCCCGCATTCTCCTCCCCCGCACTTCCTCCCCGCAGTCCAACGATGGTCGCAGTGCAGTTAATCTTCCACTACAGCCTGTTAACTACACATTGGACGATGTGCAGCGCCAAGTCAAACGAAAAGTGCTGTGAATGTGTGCTTTCTTGAGAATCTTGACCTCGGAGATGGCTCCCCATCCAGCCACCCCAGATGCGGGATGCCTCGAGCATGACCCTGAAACTTGAGACCGCAAACCTCAGCGTCAGCCGATCTTGGGCACCTTGTGCGTATCATAGGCGACGGCCACGTTCTTCGTCTCCATGTAGAAGTCGAACGACCAGTCGCCGCCGTCGCGGCCGATGCCGGAGGCCTTCATGCCGCCGAACGGAGTAGGCAGGTGGCGCACGTTCTCCGAGTTGATCCAGACCATGCCGGCCTCCAGGTCGCGGGCGACCCGATGGGCGCGGCCCGTGTCGCGGGTCCAGATGTAGCCGGTGAGGCCGTAGCGCACGTCGTTGGCGATGCGGACGGCCTCGGCCTCGTCCTCGAACGGGAGCACAGTCAGGACGGGGCCGAAGATCTCGTCCTGGGCGATGCGCATGTGCGGCTTGGCGTCGAGATAGAGCGTGGGCTCCACGTAGTTGCCCTTGCCGCCCATCGCCCGTCCGCCGCCGCAGGCGATGCGTGCACCCTCCTTCTCGGCTAGAGCCGGGAAGCTGAGCACCTTGTCGACGTGGGCCGGATGGATCAGCGGCCCGATCTCGGTGGCCGGATCGAGCGGATGGCCTATCCTGATGCGCTTCACGCGCTCGGCGAGCCTGGCCGTGAAGCCGTCGTAGATCGAGCGCTGGATGAGGGCGCGGCTGGAGGAGGTGCAGCGCTCGCCGTTGAGGCTGTAGATCATGAACAGCGTGGCATCGAGCGCGCGGTCGAGGTCGGCGTCGTCGAAGACGATGACGGGGTTCTTGCCGCCCAGCTCGAAGTGCACCCGCTTCAGGGTGGGCGCCCCCTGCGCCATGATGGCAGCGCCGGTCCTGCTGTCGCCGACGAAGCCCACCGCCTTGATCAGCGGATGCTCCGTGAGCGCGCGCCCCGCCTCCTCGCCGAGCCCGTGCACCAAGTTGACGACGCCCGCCGGCAGCCCGTGCCTGCGGATCACCCCGTCCATGATCCGGGTGAGCAGCGTGGCCGTGAGCGGGCTCCACTCCGCCGGCTTGTGCACCACCGTGCAGCCGGCCGCCAGCGCCGGCGCGATCTTCCAGGTGGAGAGCATGAACGGCGTGTTCCACGGCGTCACGATGCCGACCGGGCCGATGGGCTGGCGGATGGTGTAGTTGAGGTGGTCGGTGTCGGGGAGGGAGAGGCCGTTGCCGGCGCCGGGCGCACGGTCGGCGAAGAAGCGATAGTTCTCCGCCCCGCGCAGAGCCGCCTTGGCCATGTACCGGATCGGCTGGCCGGTATCCATGCTCTCGATAAGCGCGATCTCCTCCGCGCGGGCCTCTATGGCATCGGCGATGGCATGCAGGATGGCGCGGCGCTTCGCGCCCGGAACGGCGCGCCACGCTGGGAAGGCCGCTGCGGCGGCCTGGGCCGCGGCGTCGATGTCGGCGGCGTCGCCGGC
>JBAPMW010000943.1:0-2654 GCA_049278815.1 Hyphomicrobiaceae bacterium | reverse complement strand
GGCGCAGATCGTGCCGGGCAACCGGCTGCACCACATGTGAGCCGGTTCCTGACGCGGAGCTCCGCGGCTGGGGTGGGCTGGTCTATGTGGCGCCGACAAGCGAGGGCCGCGAACAAGGCGCTGGGGTAGGTTGCGTCAGAGGTCGATGGGCGGGTGTCACCCCCTCGGCTTCGTCATGTCGCGAGCCTCACCCACTCCGGCACCGGCCGGGCGGTGGCCGGATCGGCGGCGAGCGCCTGCTCCAGGGCGTGCGCCACCTCAAGCACGCGCGCGTCGGCCCCGTTGGGGCCGATCACGGGCAGCGCACCAACCCGTCGCCGCACGCTTGCCCTTCCAGGGCCATTTCCTCAGTGGAAGAAACCAACACCACACCTTGCGCAAGGGGCGACGGAACGGAACGCGGCAGGAACCCTTGAGGACAAATGAAGCCCTGGATCTTCTACGTCATCCTGGCCTGGCAGATCGGGCCATTGGCCCCTGAGCAGCAAAAGACCCTGATTCTCCAGTTCGACTCCCTCAAGGAGTGCCAGTCGATCGCGGAGCAGGTCGAATCTCAGATCAAGCAGATGCAGTCGATCTTTCACCTCAAGCAGATCAGCTGTCTGTCCTGTAAGAGCCTCTATGGGAAGGGGAAGTGCAAGAGCAAGACCAAGAGCAAGGGCTCCTAAGCAAGACCCGCGACAGGCCGGCCGCCCGTCCTCGAGCGGGTTCTCGGATCCGCCCTCTCTAGGCCAGTGAGTACTGAGTTTTGTCCGATTGGGCGACCGAGCGGGCGTGATACAAGAGCACCGACTCTTCAAATCGGCAGGCTCGGACGTGGCACACCCCCCAACGCCAACATCGGATGCTTCCGACGGCCACAAGCTTCCCGACCTTCTTGTCCCCGGCCTGCGCGTCGTGTTCGTCGGCACGGCCGCCGGTAAGCGCTCCGCCAAGGTGGGGCACTACTATGCCGGCCGTGGCAACAGGTTCTGGCGCACGCTCTTCGAGGTCGGCCTGACGCCGCGCTGCTTCCAGCCTTGCGATTTCCGCGATCTTCTGGCCTTCCGCATCGGCCTGACCGACATGTCGAAGCTGGGCTCGGGGATGGATCACGAGATCGCCACACACGATTTCGACCCCGACCGCTTCGAGGCGTCGGTTCGCCACCATGGCCCAGGCGCCATCGCCTTCACCAGCAAGAAGGCCGCGAGCATCTGGCTCCGCACGCGCGGAACCCGCAGCATCGCCTACGGGCGGCAAACGCGCGCAGCCCCCAATTTCCCCGAGGTCTTCGTCCTTCCCTCCCCCTCGGGCGCAGCGCGGTCGTGTTGGAGCCTCGCCCCCTGGCACGAGCTGGCGGCTTGGGTGAAAGCGGCGGCGTAAGCCCTCTTAGAGCGCGCAGACCCGCCGGGCCTGACGGGTCGCGGACCCGTGGCTCCCACGTCTCGATGTGGCGAAGACGCACTTGCCCCCCACTGAGCTTTTCCGGCTAGGATGCGCCCTGGTCAGCAGCTCAGCTCGCGCATTGCGTTCGAGTGGGTCGATCTGGGGCGGGGAAGCATGAGACGCATCGCCTGCATCGTAAGCGCGCTGTTCGCGGCCATCCTCGCGCTGTCCGGCGGCGCGACGGCTGCGCCGCATAAGAAGAAGGCGGCGCCGGTCGGGGCGGCTCCCATGCAGGTGCACGTGGTGCGCAGCGCTCATCCGGGCTGCGAGCCGGAGTGCCCGCAGTGGATTGCGGCCCAGGGGCGGATCGTTCCCGGCACGGCCAGGAAATTCCAGAAGGTCCTGCGTGGCCTTGGGGATCGCAAGCTGCCGATCTTCATCGACTCCATCGGCGGCTCGATCGTCGATGCGTACGCCATCGGACGCCTCATCCGCGCCAAGGGCCTCACTGTCGCGGTCACGGCCACCACGTTCTCGCCCTGTGCGCCGAGGGAGCTCGCCTGCCGCAAGGCCAAGACCGGCGGCGAGCTGCGCGGGCTGGCGCAGCCGTACATGTCCAAGTGCGCCTCGGCCTGCGTCTTCATCCTTGCGGGCGGCACCCGCCGCCTGGTCGGCGAAGGGACGGCTGTGGGGGTGCACCAAGGCATAAAAATCCAGCGCATGTATTGGGTGAAGAAGCGGCGCGCCTCCGACGGCTCGATCAAGACCTCGAAGACCCTGGCCTGGGAGGGCAAGAGCCCCGTGGACCGCAAGGCCAACGCGAACATGAGGAAATACCTGGCCGAGATGGGCATGAGCGACATGCTGATGTCTTTGATCGAGGCGACGCCGCACGAGAGCATCCGCCGGCTGGCGGCGTGGGAGCTGGAGGCGACCCGCCTCGCCACGGAGTACCTCAACGGTGCGCGGCTCTTAGCCGGTGCACCGGCGCCGCCGTTCCCGCCTCGGCCAGAGCTGTTGCCGATCAAACCCCCCGCCTTCTTTGGACCGCAGGGCACATCCGGGGAGCCAAGCATACTGGAGGTCTGCTTCAAGCTTGGCAGGTGCGATCAGTTCGGGTGGCCCAAGGACGTCCCGACCTCCAGTGGGACGTTTCCGACTTTGATCCCTGACCAGGGCAAGGGGGGGAAAGCGAAGTAGTTGCCGCCCCGCTCAGCCTCCGCGTCCCGCCCCATCCGGCACCGGCCGCGCCGTTGCCGGGTCGGCGGCGAGCGCCTGCTCCAGGG
>JBAPMW010000942.1:0-1976 GCA_049278815.1 Hyphomicrobiaceae bacterium | reverse complement strand
CGCCGAGCTCGGGCGTCGCGCGCTTGGCCGCGAGGAGGGCCTCCACGGCGCGGCGCGGCGCCGGCGGCAGGTCGGAGCCGTCCAGCAGGTCGCCGATCGACATGGGCGGCGGCCTTTGGTGCCGTGCGACCCAGGTCAGCGAGAGCAGCGGGCGCACGACGTAGAAGTACTTCTTGAGGCGGACCTCGGTCCTGCCCTCGATGGACGACCGCCACTGGCCGCGGGCGATGCTCCAGTAGTGGTGGGCGAGAGCGCGCGGCGAGGCGGCGGCCTCGAACAGGGCCTTCAACTCGGCGCGCAGGGGCGCGTCGACATAGACGATGGGCGTGACCAGCCACTCGTAGAGCGCGGGGTTCGACCTGAGCAGCAGCCGCAGCGCCTTGCGTATGTCCCAACCGGCGAGGTCGACGGCCCGCTCGTCCAGAGGGCGCTCGATCACATCGCGCTCCTCGGACAGGCTCACATACCAGTCGCGCTCGTGCGCGTAGAGAAAGCGCACGTCGAAATCGCTGTCCGGCGAGGGAAAGCCCCAGGCGCGGCTGCCGGACTCGGCGGCATAGAGGACGCGCACGCCCTCCTCCGAGGCCACGGCGGCCAGCCTCGCCGCAATGTCCGACCGCACCTCGTCGGGGATCATGCCCCGCCCTCGGCCCGCGCCTTCAGGGCCTCGTTCATGGCCACGAAGCCGCGACGCGTGGCATCGCCGGCGAGCCACAGCAGCGGCCCGGCCAGCACGCCCTTGAAGGCCTCGAAGTGCGCGAAGCGGCAGCCCTCCGGCCCTGTGGGCTCGATGCGGAATCCGTGCTCGCCGTCGAAGATGCCCGGAACCCCCAGGTGCCCCAGCCACCGCAGCTCCACGCCGGGGTCGAGCTTGACGACGGTCGGGCGGAACGTCATGGGCTTCTGGCCCGGCGGGCGGATCTCCACCTCGAGCCTCTCGCCGACGACCAGGCGGCCACGCGCCTTGGCGAACGGGTTCCACTCCGGCCATCTGTCGATGTCGGCGAGGATGCCCCACACGGCGGCTGCCGGCCGCTCGATGCCGATCTGCGTATGGATGGTTCTCATCCCGCCCGCTCGACGGCCACCGCCGTCGCCTCGCCGCCGCCGATGCAGAGCGATGCCACGCCCTTCGTCTGGCCGTGCTTCTGCATGGCCGCCAGCAGCGTCACCAGGATGCGGGCACCCGAGGCGCCGATGGGGTGACCGAGCGCGCAGGCGCCGCCATGCACGTTGACCTTCTCATGCGGCAGGCCGAGGTCGCGCATGGCGGCCATGGCCACCACGGCGAACGCCTCGTTGATCTCGTAGAGGCCGACCTCGCCGGTGCTCCAGCCCACCTGCTCCAGCACCTTGCGGATGGCGAAGATCGGCGCGGTCGTGAACCACGCCGGCTCCTGCGCCACACCGGCGACACCGGCGATGCGGGCCAGCGGCTCCAGCTTGCGCCGCCTCGCCTCGCTCTCGCGCATGAGCACGAGCGCCGCCGCGCCGTCGGAGATGGAGCTGGAGTTGGCCGCCGTCACCGTGCCGCCGTCGCGGAAGGCCGGCTTGAGCCTGGGGATCCTGGTGGGATCGGCGGTGAACGGCTGCTCGTCGCGGGCGATCTCCGTCGTGCCGGAGCGGCTCTTCACGGCCACCGCCGCGATCTCCCGGGCGAACGAGCCGTCCTCGTTCGCTTCCTTGGCGCGCCTCAGGCTCTCGGCGGCGAAGGCGTCCTGCGCCTCGCGCGTGAACTGATAGTGCTGCGCCGTATCCTCGGCGAAGCTGCCCATCAGGCGGCCCTTGTCGTAGGCGTCCTCAAGGCCGTCGAGGAACATGTGGTCCTTCACCTCGGCGTGGCCCAGCCGCGCGCCGGCGCGCATCTTGGGCAAAAGGTAGGGCGCGTTGGTCATGCTCACCATGCCGCCCGCCACCACGATGTCGGAGGAACGCGCGTGCAGGGCGTCATAGGCCATCATCACGGTCTTCATGCC
>JBAPMW010000941.1:0-2958 GCA_049278815.1 Hyphomicrobiaceae bacterium | reverse complement strand
CTGTGGCTCTCTCTTCCCCTCGCCATCCTCGTCGAGTGCTCTGCAAAGGGGCGCACGACGCGCCTTTCCCCAGATAGGTCCTGGCATGATCCACATCGAGTGGAAAACGCGCTAGCGCTCCACCAGGGCCATGCGGCGGTTGAACCAGTTCATGAGCAGCGAGGTGACGAGGCTGATCAGGAGGAACACGCCCATGGTCACCAGGATCACCTCCACCGCCTGGCCCGTCTGGTTGAGCACCGTGCCGGCGAACACGCTGACGAAGTCGGGGTAGCCGATGGCGACGGCCAGGGAGGAGTTCTTGGTGAGGTTGAGGTATTGGCTGGTGAGCGGCGGGATGACGATGCGGGCCGCCTGCGGGATGACGACGAGGCGCAGGGTCTGCCCGCGCGAGAGCCCCAGCGCCTGCGCGGCCTCCGTCTGGCCCTTGGGCACGCCCTGGATGCCGGAGCGCACGATCTCGGCGATGAAGCTCGCGGTGTAGGTGGCGAGACCAAGCCACAGGGCGATCAGCTCCGGCTGCACGGTGATGCCGCCTTGGAAGTTGAAGCCGCGCAGCGCCGGATAATCGAGATTGAGCGGGGCGCCTGCGGCCAGGTAGGCAGCAAGGGGCAGGCCGAGGATGGCCAGCAGCGCCGTCCAGAAGACGGGGAAGCGCTTGCCCGTCCGCTTCTGACGGCGTTTGGCCCACCACCAGATGGCAACGGCAAGAAGGAGGCCGGCGGCAAACGCAAGCGCCACCGCCATGAAGCCGGGCTGGGGCACGGGGGCCGGCAGGCTGAGGCCGCGCACGTTGAGGAAGACGCCGCCCGGCAGGGCGTAGCTCTGGCGCGGGCTCGGCAGGCTCTTGAGGACGGCGAAATACCAGAAGAACAGCTGCAGCAGCAGCGGTACGTTGCGCAGGACCTCCACGTATGCGGCGGCGAGCTTGGCGACCAGCCAGTTGGAGGAGAGCCGTGCGATGCCGACAACGAAGCCCAGCACGGTTGCGGCGGCTATGCCGAGGCCGGCCACCAACAGCGTGTTGAGCAGGCCCACCCAGAACGCCCGGCCGTAGGTGGAGACGTTGGAGTACTCGATCAGCGACTGGGAGATGTCGAAGCCGGAGGTACGGTCGAGGAACTCGAACCCCGAGGCGATGTTCTGACGGCGCAGGTTCATCGCCACGTTGTTGACGACCCAGACGGCGGCGAATGCCAGCAGCGCCAGGAGCGCCACCTGATAGACGATCTGGCGGACCTCAGGCCGATAGATGAGGCCCTTGAGGTCCGCCCGGTCGCGGGTCGTGTCGGTCGGAGCCGCCACCCTCAGCCTCCAAGCTTTCGCCAGAGACCGGCGGCTCGAACTGGGGCGAGCGTTGGCCACAGCGTCCCCTCCCCCATCACGCCGAAGGCGTGTCTTCGACACGACGTGGGGGAGGGACAGGGTGGGGGGGGTTGCAGAACATCGCAGGTCGGGAGTCCCCCCACCCCTAGCCCCTCCCCGCAAGGGGGAGGGGGATCCCGTCGAGTCTGCCTCAGGCGAGGCGGCCCGATCCGCTGGAGATTGGGAAGCCGGTTGCCAACGGTCATGGCGCCGCCCCCGCCGCGATCAGCGGATCGGCGGCCCGTACTGCAGCCCCCCCTTGGTCCACAGATCGTTGAGGCCGCGCTCGATCTTCAGGCGCGAGCCGGCGCCGACGTTCCTCTCGAAGATCTCCCCATAGTTGCCCACCTGCTTGACGATGCGGTAGGCCCAGTCATTGTCGAGGCCCAGGCCCTTGCCGAAGTCGCCCTCCTTGCCGAGCAGGCGCTTCACGTCGGGATTGGCGGAGCCCAGCATCTGCTCGACGTTGGCCTTGGTGACGCCGAGCTCCTCGGCGTTCAGCAGGGCGAAGTGCACCCATTTGACGATGGTGAACCATTGGGCATCGGCTTGGCGAACGACGGGGCCGAGCGGCTCCTTGGAGATGATGTCGGGAAGGACGATGTGGTCGTTGGGATTGGCAAGCTGCAAGCGCGAGGAGTAGAGCCCCGAGGCGTCGGTGGTGAAGGCATCGCACCGATCGGCCCCGTAGGCGCGCAGGAGCTCATCCAGCTTTTCGAACACCACGGGCTTGTACTGGAGCTTGTTCGATCTGAAAAAGTCGGCGGCGTTGAGCTCGGTAGTCGTACCTTGCAGCATGCAGACGGTGGCGCCGCCGAGCTCCTTGCCGGATTTGACGCCGGCAGACTTCTTCACCATGAACCCCTGGCCGTCGTAGAAATTGACGCCGGTGAAGCTCAAGCCCAGCGATGAGTCGCGCGAGATCGTCCACGTCGTGTTGCGGGTGAGGATGTCGACCTCGCCCGACTGCAGGGCCGTAAAGCGATCCTTGGTTGTCGTGGGGAGGAATTTGGTCTTGCTGGAGTCGCCCAGCACCGCCGCGGCAACCGCCTTGCAGTAGTCGACGTCGAGGCCGGTCCACACGCCCTTGTCGTCTGGAGCGCCAAATCCGGGCAAGCCGGTGTGGACGCCGCAGACAAGCTGACCGCGCTGCTTGACGGCATCGAGCGTCCTCGTTTGTGCGCTGGCCGCGCTGGTCATGCCCGCCAAGGCGGCTGCGGCGACCGCGGCCCAGGCTGCGCGTCGGGCGAGATGCGTCATGGGGTATCCTCTCTCCACTCTGCAGGTTGCGTCCGAAGGTCTTGCATTATGTCCAGCACACTTCAGGCCGGGGGAGTGTCCAGCTCGCCCGGCCTTTGTCAATTTCTTCCGAAGGAGCAACCCCGACCTTCCTTGTCGATCCTTGCCGATGTCGGAGCACGGGCTACCCCTGCGCTTGCTGGCTTTTCCTGCTCTCCTAGCGCGCTTTCCGGTTGATGTGGATCGGAGCCGCCCGCATGCCCGACCGTGCAGATCGCGGACGAAGCGGTCATGCTGGCGCTGGGGTGGGCCGCACCCTCGCTCGCATGCGCCGACGTATCCCCCTCCCCCTTG
>JBAPMW010000940.1:0-3532 GCA_049278815.1 Hyphomicrobiaceae bacterium | reverse complement strand
AAGCGCACTCTTCTGATCAGGAGGCCGCGTCGAGGCACCACCATCTCGGCGGCTTCTCAAACCAGACGTGTGCTCCACCTGGCGGCTTGATGCGCACTGCCTTCGCGGCGACTACGGAGGACCGCAGCGTCGAGTCGCTACGCGCGCGACAGCGACTTGACGGTGGAGGCGAGGACCTCGGCAGAGATCGGCTTGGACAGCACGCGCTGGCGCATGTCGCGCCGTACCAGCACGCGCGGGTACCCCGTGACGATAATGAACGGGATGCCCTTGTGCTCGAGGGTGGCCTGCAACCCCTGGCTATTGTCGTCGGCGAGCACGTAGTCGACAACAGCCACGTCGATTTCGTGCTCGTCGAGCGCGGCCATCGCTCGACCCGCAGTGGAGCACGGACCGATGACGTGCGCCCCGGCGCCGGCCAGCTGATGGGCGACGCCGACGGCAACCAGCGGCTCGTCCTCCACCAGAAGCACGCGGACATTGTCCAGGACCTTGCTGCCATCTGCGCTTGTCGCAGCCATCGCCATTACTCCTTTGTCAAGTGCGCCGTAACAGGCCCGCAACCAGCGACAGCACGAACAGCACGATAAAGACCCAGAACAGCAGGCGCGCGCCTTCCATGGCCACGCCTGCGACGCCACCGAAGCCGACCGCGGCAGCGATCAGCGCCACGACCAGAAATACGACGGCGTAATG
Source organism: Hyphomicrobiaceae bacterium (assembly GCA_049278815.1). Lineage (GTDB taxonomy): Bacteria > Pseudomonadota > Alphaproteobacteria > Rhizobiales > Hyphomicrobiaceae > AWTP1-13. Next base: position 2,836 of record JBAPMW010000940.1, on the reverse strand, counting down.
GAGCAGTCCGAAGCTCGCCATCACGTCCTTCCCACATGTTGCCGATACGATTGGAGAACGCCTACGCACGATGCGCGGTTCCATGACCGCCGTGCCGGCAACGCGGCGCCCCCGCGTCTATGAGCGCGAAACCAACCATCGGCATTGCGCGTTCCCCTTGCGGAATATGTGAGATGCATTTGCATGGAGGTGTCGCTGTGTCCGGGTTCAATTGGTCGGCGATCGACTGGGTCTCGCTCGTTGCTCTCTCGCTGTTGGTCCTGGTGGCCGCACGGATCGGCGAGCGGCTGTCGTTCGGCAGCCGCGGCTTTGGCGCTGTCGTCACGGCGCTGCTCTTCGCAGCCGGCTTTGCCGCCTGGTCCTACTTCTCGATGCACGAGACGCTGGCGCAGGCCGTTGCCACGCTCATGCCAGCCAACCGCGGCTGAGCGAGCTGCCTGACATGAGCCGGAGGCCCGGTTCTGACCTGACGAGAGGCTCGATATGACAATTGCACCACGTTTGATCAGCGCGCTTGTACTGACCGCCTTCGTGGCCGTTCTGTTCTGGCTGGCGCCCGCTGCCGATCTTGCAACCTTCGGTGCGACCACGCCCGAGCGCACAATCGTCTTCTTCACCAGCCTGTTCGCCCTCTACCTCGCCTACCTGATTGTCCAGGGCTACCCCATCTCACATGGGCAGATCGGAAGCACGAGTGCGCATAACCTCGACAACATCATTTCCGGCGTGCCCGCTCTCGCTGCGGTGATTGGCATCTTTCTCCATCTGGTAGGCTTCTGGCCTGTTTCCCTCGTCAACCTCGCAGTTGCGGCGTTGACGCTGGGGGTGGTGGCGTACGACTTGCTGATCCTCGGGGGGGCCGCCGCAAAGATCAATCGGCTGACAGACGAGTTCAAGCGCGAGCGGTAGCTCTGCGGATACCGCGCAACGGCACCGAGGCCGCGCGGGGCCAGACTGCCCCACGGACATCCGGCAACTCCGGCCAGGCTTGACACAGGTCAAGGATCATGACGCAACCCGATGGTCCGGTTCATCTCACGCGGCAGTCCTCCCCGGAGCAGCCGTCTCAATTCATCGCCGGCACTGAAGCCCTCCGGGGCTGTCGCCGTCGCCAGCAGGGTTGCGCGCATGGTCACGACAGCGGAACGGATGCGGACCTATGACGGTCCGGCCATCCTGAGCTACGGCTTCCGGCCGTTCTTCCTTTTCGGTGCCATCTGGGCAGCGCTGGCAGTCGCGATCTGGCTGCCGATGCTCGCCGGATCGCTCGCCTTGCCGACCGTCTTCGCGCCGATTGACTGGCATGTCCATGAGCTCCTCTACGGCTACCTGCCGGCCATCGTGGCGGGCTTTCTGCTCACCGCCGTGCCGAACTGGACGGGCCGTCTCCCCGTCACCGGCCTGCCCCTGCTGGGCCTCCTGCTGACCTGGCTGGCCGGACGCCTCGCCGTCGCCGTCTCGGGCTGGCTCGGCTTTCATTGGGCGGCGGTCGTGGACCTCTTGTTCCTCGTGACCCTGGCGGCCGTCGTGGCGCGCGAGATCGTGGCTGGACGCAACCTTCGCAATCTCAAGGTGTTGCTGCTGGTGGGCCTGCTGCTGGTCGGCAACGCGGTGTTCCACGTGGAAAGCGCGCTGGCGGGCAGCGCGGGCTACGGCACGCGCACCGGCATCGCCGCCGCCGTGCTGCTGATCTCCCTGGTCGGCGGGCGCGTTGTTCCAAGCTTCACGCGCAACTGGCTGGTGCGTGAGCGGCCGGGCCCGCTGCCGCAGCCCTTCAGCCGGTTTGACGTCCTCACCCTGATCGCCGGGGCCGTAGCGCTCGCGCTCTGGATCGCGGCCCCGGAGCACGCCGCGACGGCAGCTCTGGCGCTGGGCGCAGGCTTGCTCCACGCACTGCGGCTCGCCCGCTGGCGCGGATACCGCGCGGCCTCCGAGCCGCTCGTCCTCGTACTGCACATCGCCTATGCGTTCGTGCCGATAGGTTTCCTCCTTGTGGCGGCCAGCATTGCGTTGCCGGCACTCCTCACGGCCTCGGGGGCGCTGCACGGCTGGACGGCCGGCGCCGTCGGCCTGATGACGCTCGCCATCATGACCCGCGCCACCCTCGGCCACACCGGCCGGCCGCTCACAGCCAGCGCGCCGACCCAGCTCATCTATGTTGCGGCCCTCGTCGCCGCGTTGGCCCGCATCGTCTCCGCGCTCGGTTTGGCACGGGAGCCGCTGTTGCACCTCTCCGCGGCGGCCTGGGTCACGGCCTTTGCCGGCTTCGTCGTCATCTATGGACCGCTGCTCGCCCGGCGGCGTCGTGAGACCGCGTAGATTGCCGGCTCCCCTGCACGATCTGGGGCGGAGGCCTTCGCTCTTCTCATATGAGGCTGCTTGTGTGCGCTATCGGCAAACCAACACGGGGACTCCGCAGGCCCTTACCATGGGCGGCTCCCTCGTCGGCCGCGTCGCCAGCCCGGCCCGACGCTGACATCCGCCCCTGTTACAAAGCATTACAAATTCTATCCAAGCTCTCTACCGAAAGCGTGAACAGCTGCGACGGGTGGGTGGTTCATTACAGATAGCGCATTCGCAAGGAGCCCCACCATGCAGACGCTCTCCCTCCGGCCCGCCGTCACCGCCCGCCCGATGGGTAGCCTCGATCAAACCCTCGCGCGGGCCTCGCTGCGCCGCGTGGAAGCCAGGGAGTTCGTGTTCGTCGAGGGCGACCCCACCACCCATGTGTTCCGCGTCGAGACCGGCGCCGTCGCGCTTTACAAGGTCCTGGTCGACGGCCGGCTCCAGATCGTGGGCTTTGCCTATCCCGGCGACCTGATCGGGCTCGGTGCCC
>JBAPMW010000939.1:0-5518 GCA_049278815.1 Hyphomicrobiaceae bacterium | reverse complement strand
TCGTACTGAGTCACTTTGCCATCCTCCGCTGCCGGCTGCGAATCAGCGATGCGTCTGATTCGCAGCGCGGGAGGCTTCGATGGACTGGCGGCGATCGGACGACAGTGCGGAGCGTTTTTCGGCGTATTTGCAGGCAATTGCAGGCGAAATGGGGCATGCGGCGCGGATCGAGCCGATGCGCGCTTACTGTTCTGGGCTCCTGCTGGATTGCGAGCGCAAGAGCGTGGAGCCGATCGCGGCGGCGACGGCGCCGAGCGCAACCAGCGCCCAGCATCAATCGTTGTTGCACTTCCTGGCCAAGGGCGAGTGGTCCGACGAGAAGGTGCTCGGCAAGGTGCGCGGACTGGTGCTGCCGCAGATGGAGCGGCATGGGCCGATCGAGGCTTGGATCATCGACGACACGAGCTTCCCCAAATGCGGGTCGCACTCGGTGGGCGTGTCGCACCAATACTGCGGCCAGCTCGGCAAGCAGGCCAATTGCCAAGTCGCGGTCTCGCTGTCGGTGGCCAATCACGCGGCGAGCATTCCCGTCGCCTACCGGCTTTATCTTCCCGAGAGCTGGGCGAGCGACGCGGCACGCCGCAAAAAGGCTGGCGTTCCCGACGAGATCGAATTTCAAACCAAGCCGAAAATCGCACTCCAGCAGATCGAATGGGCGTGCGCGGCCGGCATTGCGCGCGGCGTCGCCCTGATGGATTGCGCCTACGGCTCGGACTTGTCGCTGCGCCGGCGCCTCACGGCGCTCGAGCTCGCCTACGCGGTTGGGGTGTGGGCCAGAACGCTGGTGCGCAAGGTCAAGCGGGGCGACGATGAGCCGGTCACCGCGGCCGAGCTTGCCAAGAGCCTGTCGAAGCGGGCCTGGCGCACGATCGGCTGGCGCGACGGCACCAACGCGCGGCTCGCCTCGCGCTTCGCGCGTGTGCGGGTGCGCGCCGCCGGCGAGGGTACCACCGACGCGGAGCCCGAGGAGTGGCTGATCGTCGAATGGCCGAAGGGCGAGAAGGAACCCACCAAATTCTGGCTGTCCACGCTGGCCGAGGATATCGATTTCGAGCGCATGATCGATATCGTCATGATGCGCTGGCGCATCGAGCGCGATTATCAGGAGCTGAAGCAGGAGGTCGGCCTCGGTCATTTCGAAGGGCGAAGCTGGCGAGGGTTCCATCATCACGCCACCATGTGCATTGCCGCTTATGGATTCCTGGTCGCCGAAAGGGGCGCTTTTCCCCCCTCAGGCCCTCGCTCCCGATACCTCCTCGAAAAACCTGCCCTTCCCCAAGGTTACCGACCCAGAGGCTCCCCCACTCCGCCCTGAGCGCCACGTACCGCACTCGATCGCAACGCTCCGCCGACGCCTCAACGTCGGCCTCCTCACGCTTCTATCGCGCTGCCCTTGCTGCGCCAGACCCATGCACACAAGCCCTCGACGCCGGAACTTGTGACACAGTACAACTAACCCGCCCTACGGTTGCGCTTCCGCTTCGGCTTGGTCTCCCCGCAGCCGGCGGCGGGCTCGTTGCCGTGGGGGTGGTTGAGGAGCACCCGCTTGGCGAGCGCATCGTAGGTGGTGCGCTGGCTCAAGGGGTAGCGCATCTGCCAGCCGTGCAGGGTCTTGCCGTCGCAGGAGAAGGTGATGCGCTCCAGGAAGGCCTCCTCGCGGAGCGTCCCGGCGAGTGCGAACCAGTGTCGGCGCCGCGGCGCCTGCTCGAAGGAGGCGCCGGCGTAGCGCTTCTTCATGAGCGTCCTGCGGAAGCGGGTGAGCGAGACGCCGGTGCGGTTCTCGGCCGCGACGATGCGAAAGGTGGCGCGACGGTCGCGCGATACGAAGGTGTGCATGTGCGCGTCGCTCCGCGCCGGATCGAAGGTGAAGATGCCGGCCGGGTAGAGCAAGGTGAACGCGAAGCGGGGATCGCGAAAGGTCGTCCAGCCGGCCTCGTCGGCGGACGTCGGAGGAAGGTCGAGGTCGGCGGCGGCTCCCGACACCGCCGGCACGGTGGCCTGCGAGGTGACCTTGAAGCCCCAGTCGGAGGGCGCGCCGGCCGCTGCAGCGGGCGGCGGCACCGCCTTGAGGTGCCAGCGGACGAGGGTGGAGACGGCGATCAGGGTGACGGCGAACGTGACAGCGGTGCAGGCCGCGAGGAGCGCGTAGTGCCGCCGCATCTGGGACCACCGGCAGGCGAGGGCGTGGTCGTAGGCCGAGCGCGCGCGCTGGTCGCTCAGGATCTCGTAGGCGTGGTTCACCTCGGCGAGGCGCTCTGCCGAGGCCGCATCGCCGCCGGCGTTGACATCGGGATGGAGGCGCCGGGCCAGCTCCCGGTACGCCGTCTTGATCTGCGCCCCGTCCGCCCCGGGCGGCAGGCCGAGCACCTCGTACAACGTGCACATGGGGACGCGCCGGCGCAATCGGCCGGCTGCGCTGCGCGCAAGATCGATCGCCCACGATGCGGTGGCCGCTGTCGGCATGCCTGACGCTCTCCCTTGACTCCAGCTCGCGGCCCGAGACCCCGCACGACCCACCGCCGACGGACCTTCAGTGCCACGCCCTCGTGGCCGCAGCATGGTGATATACGAAAGGGTGTGGATAACTCGGGCGCGGAGTTTGCGAGTGCAAGTCAAGGGCTGTCATGCAGCCGATGTCTGACGTCAAGGCGACTCATGAGCCGCACCGGGCCTGGGCATATCGCGATCAAGCCCGCCCGACGGAAGGCCTGGGGTAAGACGCTGAAGGGGAGCCGTCCTATCCCCCAATCGCCTCATTGACCGCCGGCAGCACCCGCTCGGCCAGCAGCACCATGGAGCGGCGACCCAGATCACGGTCGAGCCAATCCTTGCCGGCGTAGAGGAGGGTGCCGAAGTCGCCGACCTCGTCGCGGAAGGCCAGCAGGTCGTCGGCCACCTTCCTAGGCGAGCCCCAGACCACCAGCTTGTCCATGACGTACTCTACCGTGACCGCCTCGTCCGGCATGTCGCGGCGCTCCTTGAAGGCCTCGGCGCGGCCGGCGGCTTTGAGCTTGGCGAGGAGGTTGGCAAAGTAGAGGCGGTAGGGGCTGTTGGCTGCCCACACATACTCTCGCGCCGTCCTGTCGTCGTCGGCCACGAAGATGCTCCGTGCCACGCGCCAGTCGGCGGGCCGCGCCGGCCGGCCCACACGCTCGCAGCCTTCCACGTACTTGGGCCAGTGGCTCTTGACCCACACGGGCATCAGGAAGTTGGCCGAGATCGGGCTCCAGCCGCGCGCCGCGGCCTCCGTTACGCCCTGGGAGAAGGGCGCCACCACCGTCACGACGATGGGCGGGTGGGGCTTCTGCAGGGGCTTGGGCAGTATGCCCTGGCCGATGTCGGCCATCAGCGTGCGCTGGGTGCTGATACGCCAGTATTTGCCCTCGATGTTGTAGGGCGGCTCGCCGGCCCAGATCGCCAGCACCTGGTTGATGGCCTCCACGAACATCTCGTTGCGGTTGGCGGAGAGGTTGCCGAAGGCCTCGGCATCCGACATGAGGCCGCCCGGCGAGATGCCGAAGTTGAGGCGGCCATCCAGCAGGTGATCGAGCATGGCGATGTTGGCGGCAACCGCAGCCGGATGGGTATTCGGCAGGTTGACGGTGCCGGTGCCGAGGCGGATGCGCTTGGTGGCGTCCACCAGGGTGGCGATGAAGGCGATGCACGAGGTGATGTTCTCGGCGGCGTCCGTCACGTGCTCGCCGACGTAGCCCTCCACCAAGCCCAGCTCGTCCGCCAGGATGAAGGCCTCGCGATCCTCGCGGAGCGATTGGCGCCAGTCCTTGCCGAGCGGATGGATCGGCATGGTGAAAAAGCCGAGCTGCATGGATTGAGCCTTCCGGGTTTCTGACAAAGCAAATTGCGAATTGCGAGTAGGGGGAACGAGCGCGTCCTGGCCCCTATTCGCAACTCGCTATTCGCAATTCGCTCTTTCCTTCACTTGATGGCCTGCGGGTTGATGGGCGACCCGGTGGCGCCGGGGATGATCAGCGGCGCGCCGCAGAAGAAGAACTCGTAGACCTTGTCGGCGGCGCAGTCCTCTGCCAGCTCCTTGAGGTTGAATATCTCGCCCATGTAGAGCCCCATGGCCGGGATCACCACCCAGTGCCAGGGCTGGTTCACGTCGGGCGTCTCGTTGGGCCGCACCTCCACGCCCCAGGTGTCGGAGCACACGCCCGCCACCTCTTTCTCGTGCAGCCAGTAGCAGCTCTCGAACTTGAGGCCCGGCGCATCGCCGCCAGCGTAGCCGCCCCATTCGCCGCGCTTGTTGCAGGCCTCCATCTGGCCGGTGCGGACGATGACGAAGTCGCCCCTGCGGATCTCCACCTTCTGGGCAGCGGCGCACGCGTCCAGCTCGTCGTTGGCGATGCCGTAGCCGTCAGCCAAGGCGTCCACGCCCTTGAAGCGGGCGATGTCGAGCAGCACGCCGCGGCCCACCAGCCTGTCCTTGGCGTGCTCAATGCCGAGGAGCCCCAAGCCGTTGGAGTCCACATTGGAGGCGTCGTGGCCGTTGTACATCCTGCCTTCGTAGAAGATGTGGCCGAGCGAATCCCAGTGGGTGGCCGACTGGATCGGCATGTTGATGGCGTCGTCGGCGTATTCGAGGCGCGGCTGCTTCCCGGCCAGTGCATCGGTGCCGGTGGCCAGCATGGTGTGGATCGGGTTCCAGCGCTTGCCGAACAGGCCGCGCTGCGGGCCGCTCTGGCCCAGCGGGATGCCGAGCGCGAAGGTCTTGCCGCGCTTGATGAGGCCTGCGGCGGCCACCACGTCGGCCGGCGTGACGAGGTTCAGGGTGCCGATCTGGTCGTCCTTGCCCCAGCGCCCCCAGTTGGAGAGCGCCTTGAAGGCCTCGTCCACGGCCGCCCGTGAGACCTTGATGTTCCGGCTGGAGGATTGGCCTGGCATGCTTCCACCCCTTTTCTTTGTGCAACGCGTTGCCCGTTGGCTGTTGGGCACATTTTGCACGGCCGGCCTGCATTTGCCAGCGACGACGAATTGGGTTTTCATGACAAGAGACGATCGCCGGAATCGTCGCGTTGCGATCGCTGTCATCGTCCGAGGAGGTGTCCCATGGCCACCGCGCCAGCCGCCGATAAGACCGACCCGCGCACACACTGGCCGGCCGAGCTTCAGCGGGAGCTGGAGGAGAACCGTTTCAACCCTGTCGTCGGCAGCGTGCTGGTGTCGGAGACCGACAAGGTGCGCGTCTGGCACCTGACGATCCTGGCCGGCAAGCGTTGCACCTTCCACCGCCACGTGCTCGACTACTTCTGGACCTGCCACACCCACGGCCGGGCGCGCGGCTACTTCGAGGACGGCAGCATCACCGAGACGGTGCACTACCCCGGCGACACCAGGCACCTCACCTACGGCTCCGGCGAGTACATGCTCCACAGCGTCGAGAACGTCGGCGACACCGACCTGCTGTTCACCACGGTGGAGTTTCTCCAGAGCGCCAACCCGCCGCTGCAGGTGCCGGAGAGGGTGAGGCTCAAGGTGGCGGCGTAAACGGGCTCAG
>JBAPMW010000938.1:0-2649 GCA_049278815.1 Hyphomicrobiaceae bacterium | reverse complement strand
GCCGCCCTCCGCGCAACGCCCCGCCCTCGTCTCCTACACCACGTCCCGGGACGCCAACGACGCCGCCCGCATCGACGACCATCTCGACGCGAGCGTCACGCCTACCGTGGTGCTGATGAACCGGCCGTTCTCGGCGCTCACCAACGTCGACCAGCGCCGGACGGACGCGGCGCTGCGCCATGTGTCCTCAGCGCTGGCGCGCCTCGCCGAAGGCGGGCGCCTCGTCGCCATCACGCAGGCGAGCCTCGCGCCGGACAGCCCGGCCTGGCGCGAGGACTTCCAGCGCCTCCAGGAGCGCGGCACCGTCGTCTTCTCGGCCGCCATCGACGGCGCGGTCTATGCCCGGCACGGCACCACGATCGAGACGCGGCTGACCGTGATCGACAAGCGTCCTGCAGCGGATGCGACGGTGTTCCCGGCTTCGCCCGGTATCGCGCCCGATGCCACGACGCTGCTGCGCTGGATCGTCGAGTCCGTGCCGCCGAGACTGCCCGCCGTGACCGCAGCGGCGACGATGCATGCGAGGGCACCGGAGCGCGTCTCGCCCAGACAAAGACAGCGTGGATCCCTGTGGGTCCCGGCCAAGCATCCGAGCGCATCATCGCCCGCAGCTGATCGCGAGGTTGTCGAGCTGTCCTACGACATCATCGACTGGAAACCGGCCGAGGGAGGACGCCTCAGCGATGCGCTCTACGAGGACTATGCCCTGCAATCCATCCGCATCCCCGGCGCGCACGCGCACCCGACGCGGCTCGTCCAATCTGCGGCGATGGCTTCGGCGGCACCGCCCAAGCCGGCGTACCGGCCGCACCTTCCGGCACGCGTGCTGTCTGAGGAGCTCCTGTCGGAGGCGCAGCTGGAGAGCGTCATCTACGCGGGCGAGGCGCATGCTTCCCATCTCGCCGGCAGCTGGACCGTCGATGCCACCTTCGATGTGGTCGCCGCCGCGCCCGAGCCTGTCCCGGCGAAAGCCGGGAACGCCAAGGGCGCCGTACGCTTCCGGCGCGGCTGGTTCCTGGGCGACGGCACCGGCTGCGGCAAGGGCCGCCAGGTGGCCGGCATCATCCTCGACAACTGGCTCAAGGGCCGGCGCCGTGCGCTCTGGATTTCTCGTTCGGAGACGTTGCTGCACGATTCGAGACGGGATTGGGCGGCACTTGGCCAGGAGCCTCTGCTGATCCAGCCGCTGGCGCGCTTCCGCCAGGGCACGCCGATCCGGCTCGATGAGGGCATCCTGTTCGTGACCTACGCCACGCTGCGTTCGGCCGAGCGCGAGGGGAAGGCTTCGCGCCTCGACCAGATCCTGGCGTGGCTCGGACGCGAGCCCGGCTCCGAGACTGCACCGAGCTTCGATGGCGTCATCGTGTTCGACGAAAGCCACGCCATGCAGAATGCGGCCGGCGGCAAGACCGAGCGCGGCGAGCAGGTCCCCTCGCAGCAGGGGCGCGCCGGCCTGCGCCTGCAGCACGCCCTCCCCGACGCCCGCGTCGTCTATGTCTCGGCGACCGGCGCCACGACGGTGCACAACCTCGCCTATGCGCAGCGCCTCGGCCTGTGGGGCGGGGCGGACTTTCCCTTCGCCACGCGGGCCGAGTTCGTGGAGGCCATCGAGGCCGGCGGCGTGGCCGCTATGGAGGTGCTGGCGCGGGACCTCAAGAGCCTCGGCCTCTACACCGCGCGGTCGCTGTCCTACGCGGGCGTCGAGTACGAGCTGGTCGAGCACGCGCTGACGCCCGAGCAGCGGCGCATCTACGATGCCTATGCCGGCGCCTTCGAGGTGATCCACAACAACCTGAATGCAGCACTGGAGGCGACCAATATCGTCGGCACCGGCTACGGGGGCGGCTCGCGCACGCTCAACGCCCAGGCCAAGGCGGCCGCGCGCTCCGCGTTCGAGAGTGCAAAACAGCGATTCTTCAGCAACCAGATTTCAGCGATGAAGACGTCCACGCTCATCAAGTGCATCGAGCATGATATGGAGGCGGGTCACGCTGCCGTGGTCCAGCTCGTTTCCACCGGCGAGGCGCTGATGGAGCGGCGGCTCGCCGACATCCCGACCGAGGAGTGGGGCGACCTCCTCGTCGATGCCACTCCTCGAGACGCGATTCTGTCCTACCTTTCGCATTCGTTCCCGACGCAGCTGTTCGAGGAGTACACCGACAACGACGGCAACCTGGCCTCGCGTCCAGTGCTCCGGGACGGCCAGACCGTCCAGTGCCGCGAGGCCGTGGAGCGGCGCGACCGGCTGATCGAGCGCCTGGCTTCCCTCGACCCGGTGCCGGGTGCCCTCGATCAGATCGTGCAGCACTTCGGCGCAGACCGGGTCGCCGAGGTCACGGGACGGTCGCGGCGCATCGTCGCCAAGGTGGATGGCGCCGGCGACAGGCGGCTTGCCGTCGAGAGCCGGGCGGGGTCGGCCAACCTCGCCGAGACGCAGGCGTTCCAGGACGACGAGAAACGCATCCTGGTGTTCAGCGACGCTGGCGGCACCGGGCGCAGCTATCACGCCGACCTCGGTGCCCGGAACCAGCGGCTGCGCGTCCACTACCTGCTGGAGGCTGGCTGGAAGGCCGACACCGCCATCCAAGGTCTCGGGCGCGCCAACCGCACCAACCAGGCGCAACCACCGCTGTTCCGGCCGATCGCCAC
>JBAPMW010000937.1:0-1630 GCA_049278815.1 Hyphomicrobiaceae bacterium | reverse complement strand
GGCGGCAAGCTGATGGAAGCGCTCAATGCCGGCCGCCGCGGCCGCATCCGCTACCTGGGCGTCGGCGGCAAGGCCATGGCAGCCCACGGTCTCGTCTCGCAGTTCCCCCTCGAGGAGGTGGCCGTCATGGGCGTCGGCGCCATCCTGGCGCGCCTGCCCCTGATCCTGCGGCGCATATCGAGCACCGCCCGCTCCGCCGTCGCTGCCGAGCCCAACGCGGTGGTGATCATCGACAGCCCGGAGTTCACCCACCCAATAGCCCGGCGCATCCGCAGGCGGCGGCCGGATATTCCCATCGTCGACTACGTCTCCCCCAGCGTGTGGGCCTGGCGCCCCGGCCGCGCTGCCAGGATGCGCCCCTACATCGACCACGTGCTGGGGCTGTGGCCGTTCGAGCCGGCCGCGCACGAGCGCCTGGGCGGGCCGCCGTGCAGCTTCGTCGGCCATCCGCTGATCGAGCGCCATCCCTGGCTTCAGGCCCTCGATCCGGCGCCGCTGGCCACCCGGCTCGGCCTGTTGCCGGGCCGCCCGGCGCTGGTCGTGCTGCCCGGCAGCCGCACCTCGGAGGTGTCGCGCCTGATGCGGCCGTTCGGCCGGGCGCTGGCGAAGCTCAAGAGCCGCGGGCTCGAGTTCGATGTGCTGCTTCCCACCGTCTCCTCGGTGCGCGGCCTGATCGAGCAGCGGGTCGCCGCCTGGCCGGTGCGGCCGTATCTCGTCGAGGGCGAGGACGACAAGTTCCGCGCCTTCAAGCTCGCCACCGCCGCCCTTGCCGCGTCGGGCACCGTCACGCTGGAGCTGGCGCTGGCCGGCACCCCGACAGTTGTGGCTTACAAGGTCGATCCGGTGATCGGACCGGTCGTGCGCCGACTGATCAAGGCGCCCTCGGTGGTGCTGCCCAACCTGGTCCTCGGCGAGAACGTGTTTCCCGAGCTCATCCAGCAGGACTGCACCCCCGCCAACATCGCCGACGCCCTGGCCCCGCTCCTCGGCGAGACGCCGGAGCGCGCCACCCAGCGCACCGCGCTGGCCAAGATCCCCTCCGCCCTGCAGGTGGAGGGCCTCACCCCCAGCGAGGCAGCGGCCGGCGTCGTGCTCGAGTATGCGGAGAATGGCCGCAAGCAGGTGTCAGACCCTCCGGGTCTGACACCATGATTCCAACGTGGGGCAGTGCGATGGTGTCAGACCCGGAGGGTCTGACACCTCCTCACCCCCGCTGCTCCACCGGCACGTACGGCCGCTCGGTGGGGCCAATGTAGAGCTGGCGCGGGCGGCCGATCTTCTGCTCGGGGTCCTCGATCATCTCTTTCCACTGCGCCACCCAGCCCACCGTGCGCGCCACGGCGAACAGCACCGTGAACATCGCCACCGGGAAGCCGATCGCCCGCAGCGTGATGCCGGAGTAGAAGTCGATGTTGGGATAGAGCTTCTTCTCGATGAAGTAGTCGTCCTGCAGGGCGATGCGCTCCAGCTCCATCGCCACCTTGAGGATATTCTGGTTCTTGATGCCGAGGGAGTCGAGCACCTCGTGGCAGGTCTGCGCCATCACCTTGGCGCGCGGATCGTAGTTCTTGTAGACGCGGTGGCCGAAGCCCATCAGGCGGAAGTCGGAGCTGGGATCCTTCGCCTTCTT
>JBAPMW010000936.1:0-3622 GCA_049278815.1 Hyphomicrobiaceae bacterium | reverse complement strand
GTCCACTGGGGTCACCGCGCGTGAGGGCTTACCATGCTGTCAGACCCGCAGGGTCTGACCCCAGCGAGCCTACGCCTTGACGCCCACGCCCACGCCCACGGGGCAGCTCAAGCCCGTGCCGCCGAGGCCGCAGTAGCCGTGCGGGTTCTTGGCCAGGTACTGCTGGTGGTAGTCCTCGGCGAAGTAGAAGGGGCCGGCGTCGATGACTTCGGTGGTGATGGGGCCATAGCCGTTGGCGGACAGCACCTTCTGATACGCGGCCTTGGAGGTCTCGGCGGCCTGCCGCTGGGCCTCGCCCGTCACGTAGATGCCGGAGCGGTACTGGGTCCCTACGTCGTTGCCCTGGCGCATGCCCTGGGTTGGATCGTGGCTCTCCCAGAAGGTCTTGAGCAGCGCCTCGTAGCTCACCTTCCCGGGGTCGTAGACCACCAGCACCACCTCGTTGTGCCCGGTGCGGCCGGTGCACACCTCCTGGTAGGTGGGATTGGGCGTGATCCCGGCCGCATAGCCCGCCGCCGTCGCCCACACGCCGTCGCCCATCTCCCAGAACTTTTGCTCCGCCCCCCAGAAGCACCCGAGCCCGAAGATGGCCGTCTCGGTGCCCTCGGGGTAGGGCCCCTTCAGTGCGTGGCCGTTGATGAAATGGGTCTTGGCGGTGGGTATCGACTGCGCCCGCCCCTTGAGCGCGGTCTCGGCCGTCGGCATCTGGGGCTTCTTGCGGAAGAAGAGCATGGAGGTACCCGTGGTGCTGGGTTTGCTGGCCCCAATGATATAGGTGCGCGGGGAGCGGTGCACCACCAGAGTAGGGGAGTAGGGAGGGGCGGTCGCGGTTCAAGCCTTGTAGCCGTAGACGGTACCCGCCGCCTCGGCGCTGACGTAGCCTTGCAGAAGATCGCGCTCGATCAGCTCGCGTGCCCGCGTCTGGGGCCGGCCGAAGCCGCCGCCGCCCGACGTCTCGAGCCGCACGACATCGCCCTTGCGCAGCATCAGGTTCGTCACCTTCGACGGCAGGGCCTGTCTCTGCCCGTCGCGGACGAGGGTGAGGGTGCTGAGAGACGCGGGGCTGCCGCCGTCGAGCCCGAACGGCGGCAGCTTGAAGCGGTCGAGGTTGGTCGACAGCTGCGCGGCGGGGCAGTCGATGCGCCACTCGCGCCACAGCCCGAGGCCGCCGCGGTGGCGCCCGGCGCCGCCTGAGTCCGGCAACAGGCCGTAGCCGAGGAACGCGAGCGGCATGTCGCTCTCGATCATCTCGATGGGGATGTTGGCGTTGTTGTGCATGCCGAACGACATGGCCGACGCGCCGTCCGAGCAGGGCAGTCCACCGCAGCCGCCGATCTCGATCTCCACCAGCACCTTGCGCTTAAGCTGCGGATCGATGGTCTGGAACGTCACGACGTAGGAGACGGCGTAGTAGGCCGCCGGCATGCGGTCGGGGATCGCCTTGTGCAGGGCCGCGAACAGCACGGTGGCGAGGCGGTGGCCAATGGCGATGCGGTGCACGACCGGCGCCGGGGAGACCGCGTTCACGCAGGTCCCCGTCGGCGCCACGATCCTGACCGGGCGATAGCAGCCGGCGTTGGCGGCCACCGGCACATCGGCCGTCGCCATCAGGGCATAGAACACGGCGGAGCAGGTGGAGGCGAGCGTGGCGTTGCTGGGACCGAGGGACTGGGGGCTGCAGCCCGTCAGGTCCACCGTCATCTCGTCACCCGCCACCGTCACCGCGGCGCGTATCAGGATGGGGGCGTCGGTGATGCCGTCGTCGTCGATCCGGTCCTCGAACGTATAGGTGCCGTCGGGGATGCGGCCGATGACGGCGCGCATGCCGGCCTCCGAGGCGTCGAGCAGCTGCGTCAGCGCGCGCTCGAAGCGGGCCTCGCCGAGCTTGGCGGCAAGCCGCTCGATGCCGGCCGCGCCGACGTTGAGCGAGGCGATCTGCGACTGCAGATCGCCCCACAGCAGCTCCGGCTGGCGCACGTTCTGGAGGATGATGGCGCGGATCGGCTCGATCAGCGTGCCGGCCTCGATGAGCTTCACGGGAGGGATGCGCAGGCCTTCCTGGAAGATCTCGGTGGCGCTGGAGCCGTAGCTGCCGGGCGACGAGCCGCCCACATCCAGGTGATGGCACAGCGTGCCGACGAAGCCGATGCGGCGACCCTGGTAGAACACCGCCTGGTAGGCAACGATGTCCGGCAGGTGCTGCCCGCCGCAGTAGGGGTCGTTGGAGATGACGACGTCGCCGGGCTGCCACCGCTCGGGCGGGATGTGGCTCGCCAGGATCTCGGTGAGGAAGGCGCTCATCGAGTTGAGGTGGCTCGGGATGCGCGCCGCCTGGGCCACGTTCCAGCCGTTGCGGTCGAAGATGGCGGTGGAGTAGTCGAGCAGCTCGCGCACGATGGTGGAGCGGCTCGTGCGCCACACCGTCACGTCCATCTCGGCGGCGGCCGCCGTCAACGCGTTGTGGATGATCTCCAGCTCGATGGGGGAGATGGCGTCGGTGGTGGTCATGGTTGAGGAGCGCTGGTCGGAAATCAGAAGTCAGAAGTCAGAAATCAGAGAGCCGGGCGAAATCGTTTCCCCGACGGCTTCCATTTCCCAACTCTTTCTGACTTCTGACTTCTGACTTCTGATTTCCATCTTAAGCCCTCTCAGCCAACAGGTGACCGCTCGCGTGGCGCCGGCAGCGCCAGCCGTCGGCGATGAGCACCGTTGTGTAGGCCTCCTCGATCAGAGCCGGCCCTTCGATCTCCACACCCGGCCCGATCGCGCCCCGGCTCCACGCCGCGACCTCGCGCCAGCCGCCTGCGATCCACACCTTGCGTCGACGTGCGGGCTGGGGCTCCGTAGCCTGCAAAGCAACTGCGCCGCGCAGGATGGGCAGCCGTCCGATGGCGGAGACGCGCAGCGACACGATCTCCACTGCGGCGCCCGGATTGGCGTAGGAGAAGCGCTGGTGGTGCGTCGCGTGGAAGGCCTCCACGAGCCCGTCCAGCGTGGCGCGATCGAAGCTCGCGTTGGCTGCGGGAGCGCTTGCCGATATCATCAGCTCGAACGCTTGGCCCTTGTAGCGCATGTCGGCCTTGAGCTCGATCTGCCGGTCCTCCTCCGGCACCGCATCGGCATCGAGCCGCGCCGTCGCCTCCGTGTGCAGGCTCTCCGCCATGGCCGCCAGTTCAGCGAGATTGTCCGCCGTCGCCGCCAGCACCTTGGACCTGACGAGGTCGTGCGCCAGGTTGGAGTGCAGGATGCCGTAGGCGGACAGCGTGCTGGCGCTCTCCGGGAAGACCACGCGCCGGATGCCAAGCTCCTCGGCGACGGCAACGGCGTGCAGGCCGGCCGCGCCGCCGAACGCGATCATGGCGAAGTCGCGCGGGTCGAGGCCCTTCTCGAACAGCGACAGCCGGATGGCGCCGGCGAGGCTCGCATTGGCGACCGCCAGCAGGCCCTCGGCTGCCGGCTCCACGGCCAGGCCCAAGGGCTGCGCGACATGCTGCTCGATGGCGGCCCGCGCCTTGGCCACCTCAAGCCGCATGCCGCCGCCCAGGAAGCGCTCGCCGTCGAGCCGGCCGAGCGCGAGGTTGGCGTCGGTCACCGTCGGCTCGGTGCCGCCGCGGCCGTAGCA
>JBAPMW010000935.1:0-2231 GCA_049278815.1 Hyphomicrobiaceae bacterium | reverse complement strand
CAGCTGCGCCTTGTAGACCCGCGAGTGGACGATGCTCCAGGGCGGCAGGAACACCATGGTCTGCGGGCCGTCGCCGTAGACCTCGTAGCAGATCCTGACGCCGTCGCGCTCGACATACCCGTCCTTGATCGGCAGCTTCGCACGCATGACACTAGCTCCGTATCGATTGGGCCTCTGCACTGCGAATGAGATCGCCGAAGCGCCGCAGCGCCTGGCGCACTGGCGCGCCCTCCTTCTCGGCACCGATGAGATAGAGGCTTTCCGCCCCCATGAACGCGCTGCCGATGAGCGCGCCGGCCTCCTCGGCCGAGAAAGGGCCCAGCTTGCCGAACTGGCGCTCGGCCTTGCGCACCAGTCCGGTGAGGAGCTCGAACCAGCCGATGAGGCCCGCGCGCACCACCACCGCCACCTCGGCGTGGGCGAAGCTCACCGCGATCAACTCCTGCAGAGTGCGCACGTAGCCGGAGGCGATGTCATCGTCGAGGTAGTCGCACGCGAGGTCCCACTGCTCGGAGAGCTTGAGCGCCGGGTCGGAGAACATGGCATTCTGGCGGTCGAGCAGCTGGGCGTTGAGGTGCTCGAACAGCGCCAGCACCATCCCCTGCTTCGAGCCGAAGTGGTAGTGGATCTGGCTCAAGGGCACGCTGGCGGCGGCCGCCACGTCGCGGGTGGAAAGCCCCGCGTAGCCCTTCTGGCGCAGCACTTTCTTGGCCGCTTCCAGCAGCGCGGTGCTGGTCTCCGCCTTCCTCGTCAGTGCGCGCGCCATAAGGCCTTCCCGTGCCTTCCTGTCTCAGCCGGTCACCGGCGCCGACCCTTGATGACGAATCGGTGGACGGAGCCGGGACCTTCATCGCAGACGCCGACAGAGTCCCCCTCCCCCTTACGGGGAGGGGCGGGGCGGGGGGACTCCCGACCTTTCAGAGGTTCTGGAATCCCCCACCCTGTCCCTCCCCCGCAAGGGGGGAGGGGACGGTGTGGCGTCCGCCTCATCTCAACTTCAACGGCGGCAACAGCTTGCAGCTTTCGTTTCCCTTCAGACCTGATGATCGTGACGCCGGCGCTGCCCCAGCAGCTTGAACAGCGGAATCAACATCGGCACCTCCTCGCGGTAGCGCCGATATCGCTCGCCGAACAGGGCGATGAGATCGCGCTCCTCCAGGAAGATGGCGATCAGGATGTAGCCGGTGGTGGCCACGGCGAACAGCAGGTGCCCGACGGTCATGGCCGGCGTCGCCCAGAAGGCCAGCAGGAAGCCCAGATAGAGCGGATGCCTCACCCACTTGTACAGCGACGGCGTCTTGAACGTCGCCGGCGGCAGCTCGGTGCCGCGCAGGCGGGCGACGACCTGGGTGAGCCCGAACAGCTCGAAGTGGCTGATCAGGAAGGTGGAGAGGAACAGCACGGCCCAGCCGATCCAGAACACCGCGTGCATGGCCGCGACGCCGGCGGGGTGCGAGACGGACCACACGATGCCGGGGATCGGCCGCCACTGCCAAAAGAGCAGCAGGAGAGCGAGGCTCGCCAGCAGCACGTAGGTGCTGCGCTCCGCGGAGGGGGGAACGAAGCGTGTCCAGGCGCGCTTGAACGCCGGCCGTGCCATGACGCTGTGCTGCACGGCGAACAGGGCAAGCAGCAGGGTGTCGATGATGAGGGCCGGGCCGATGGGGCCCGGCGCACCGCTGTTGATCGTCTTCGGAACCGGCAGGTCGCCGACGAAGGCGATGGCGTAGAGGATCGTGCCGAGAAAGATCGCATAAGCGAGCGCACCGTAGATGATCGCAGCGATACCGGCCATGGCTGCCTCCTGTTGCTCGAGCCGCGGCGCAGACTTGGAGCGACGCTGCGCCCGTCCACCTTCACGCGCCTAAATCGGTCGCCCGACCGATATCTGCTTATGTAATCGGCCGACCGACCGAATGTCAAGTATCGCTCGGGACAGCCGCGGTCAGCAAAGGACGCGAGCCCAGTGGCCAAGGCGAAGCTGGGTGAGCAATCCCACGGGGCGATCGGCTGCCCGCGCGCAGCCTGGCCAACAGATGGCTGGCCGGTTGTGCTGGGGACCGGCAGACATCTTGAGCGAGCGCTTGCCGATCTGTGTACTGGGTCCCCGCCTGCGCGGGGATGACGGCTGTGGTGAGGTTGTGCGCTTCCCGCCGGCGTCATTCCCGCGCAGGCGGGAACCCAGGCCACCTCTCCGCGCAGGATCGCCGCAAGCTCGCTCCCGGCCGGGG
>JBAPMW010000934.1:0-4951 GCA_049278815.1 Hyphomicrobiaceae bacterium | reverse complement strand
CCGGCGAGCTGCCGCCGCCGCTCAGGCGCTTCCGCGAGGGCGCCGTTGAGGGTGCCCCGGGCGACCGCAGCGTCGTCGAGCCGGTGCCCAGGATCGCCTTCCCCCCAGACCGCGCCGAGATCGAGGTGGAGGAGGGCGAGGACGGCGCGGTGGTGGTGAAGGCAGAGGGCGGCGTTCTGCCGCTCACCTGGCTGCTCGACGGCGCTCCCATCGCCGCCGACCCCGCCAGCCGCGAGGCCGAGCTGCCCGCCGGCCGCCGCGGCTTCTTCCGCCTCTCCGTCATCGATGCCAAGGGCCGCACGGACCGGGTGACGATCCGGGTGAAGTAGGCAGTAGGCAGTGGGCAATAGGCGGCCCACGGGCATACAAGGCACAACCCCTACTGCCTATTGCCTATTGCCTTCTTCGACACCGGCGGCGTCGGCAGCCAGGCCTCGCCGGGCTCCAGCACGAAGGTGTGCTCGAGCGAGCACCACCTGCCCTTCACGTCCGGATCGGGCGCGGGCTCGTGGTCGTGCTCGATGTAGGTCACCACCAGCGCCCTCGTCACGCCGAACTGCGCGTCGCTGTCGAGCCTGGGATCGTCGTGGCTGTAGAGCTGGGAGGCGATGGTCTTGAAGCCCGGCTTGTGGATGAGGGTGTGGACGTGCGCCGGCCGGAACGGATGCCGGTCAAGCGCGGTCAGGAGATCGCCCACCGGCCCGCCCGTCGGGATCGGGTAGCCCGCCGGCTTCACGCTGCGGAAGGCGAACACGCCGTCCTTGTCGGTGCGGAGCTTGCCGCGCAGGTTCATCTCCGCCTGCTCCGGGTCCTGGCTCTCGTAGAGGCCGACCGGCGAGGCTTGCCACACGTCCACCTCGGCGTCGGCTACGGGATTGCCTTCGGTGTCCCTGACGTATCCCTTTACGAACAGCGGAACACCCGGCGTATCGGAGCGCACGATCGACCCACCGTTGGGCGTGACGGGCGAGCCGTCGCGCCAGAACGGGCCCAGCAGGTTGGCGGAGGTCGTAATCTCGCCGGTGTCGCTGCCGTCGCCGTTGTTGAGGAGGCAGACCAGCATCGAGAGGCCGAGCGAGCCCGCCATCAGCCGCACTTCGTTGTGGCTCGCGGTCGTCAGCTGCCCCAGCCGCGCGACGATGTTGATGCCGGCGTTGAGCTCCTGCTCGGTCAGCTTCACCTCGCGTGCGAAGGCGTGCAGGTGCGTGATGAGCGACGTCATGATCTCCTTGAGCCGCGGACTCCTGGCCCGCCGCAGCTCGTCGATGACGGCGTCGGTGACCTGCAGCTGGTTCTCGATGATCACAGGGACCTTCCTCCTCCACAGTCGTTGCTGCGTCGCATGAGGCCGACCGGCGAAGAAGATGTCACGAAAGCACGAGCCTGTGCTCTTGTTCAAGGTATTGAACGGTACGACCACAGGATGGATGAGCGAATTGCAACCCGCCGGTCTCCACAGCGGCCGGCGGCATAGCCGATCGTGCCAATGTGCGCCGGGCGCGAGCGTAGACTACGGTTCTTCCTGCACTTGCTTGCAGCGCGCCGCGGTGCACCGGCATCAGCCGATCGGTGGACGCGGAGCGCCAGCTGGGTGTGGCATGCGGGTGGCCAGACCAATGGGCGGGCTGCATCAAGCGGCCCGGCGGACGGAAGGAGGGGGCCATGACTGGGGTTGCGCGCAGGCTGGCGGCCATCGATGCACGGGCCGGCCTTGTCTTGCTTGGTTGGTCGTTCCTCTCTCTTATGCTCTGCGGCACCGCGCTTCTCTCGCAGACGTCGCGGGTCGTCGCGCAGTCGAGCGCCGAGGCGGCATCGGATCGCCAGCGGATCGAGCGGCTTGCCGACGCCGGCCGGCTGTGGGGATATATCAAGTTCGCCCATCCCGCTCTCGCCTACCGCGACATCGACTGGGACCAGGCATTGATCCGCGCTCTTCCGGCGATCCGGGCGGCGCGCACGGCGGAGGACTATGCCGCCGCGATCAACAGCATGCTGGCGCCCCTCAACGATCCGTCCACCCGCGCCGCAGTCGCGCTTCCTCCGGACACGGCGAGCACCAAGGAGGGCGACGCGCGGCCGCCGATCTCCCCGGCGATGCCAGTCCGCACAGTCGACAGCGTCCTCGTCATAGACGCCTACGGCTTCGCGCGTCTCGATGCCGCGGGCGAGAAGGCCGCCGTCGCCGCTCTCACAGCCGCCGGCAGCAAGCTGAACGCCGAAGCAGCCAAAGCCATCGTCCTCGACTTGCGCATCCCGCAGGACGGCGATGACTTTCTGGTGTTCTCCATCGGCAGCAGCCTGCGCTTCCTCGTCGGCCGCATCTTGAACCGCTCTCTCGTGCTCGGCACATCGCGCAGTCGGCAGCATTACGGCTATCCCGCCCATGATGGGGCGCAGTCGGGAGGCTATTCCTCGCGCCTCATCACGCGCGCGCCCGGCGTCATCGTGGGGCAGAGCAAGGCGGCAAGCACGCCGCCGATCGTGATCCTCGTCAACGAGCTTGCCCTGCTGGCTTTCCCCGATGTGGTCATGGGGCTGAAGGCGGCGGGTCTCGCCCGTGTGGTCGAGGAGACATCGGGCGACCACGGGAGGCTGTACGCCAACGTCAGCCTCGTGGGGAACGTCGAGGTTCAGGTGACGGGGAGCGAGGTGGTCGGGCCGGACGGCCAGCCGGGCCTGGGCGCAGACCTGCGGGTAGCCCGCGATGCGAAGGACGACAGGGCGCTCGAGGCAGCCGTGCGGCTCTCTCTTTCGCCACCGCCGAGGACGGGCGCTGTCGCGCCGCCACCGCTCGCCCTGCAGACCGGACTGGACAAGGCCTATCCCGAGATGGCGCTGCCGGACGCAGATCATCGTCTGCTCGCCCTGTTTCGTCTGTGGAGCGTGGCGCGCTACTTCTTCCCATACCTGGAGCTGATGGACCGGCCATGGGCCGACACGCTCGAGGAGTTTCTGCCGCGCTTCGAAGCGGCGGATACGGCGCTCGCCTACCAGACCGCCGTCATGGAGATGGCAGCGCGGCTCCAGGACACGCATGTCGGGGTCGGCAACGCGACCGCCCTGCAAGAGCATCTCGGTCTGTTTGCGCCACCATTCCTCGTGAGCCAGGTCGAGGGGCAGACCGTCGTCAGACATGTGCACGACGCCAGTGCTGCCGGCGGCATCCAGGTCGGCGACATGATCCTTGCTGTCGACGGCGTAGACATCGCGGAGCGGCGTAAATCGCTGGAGCACCTCATCGCCGCATCGACGCCCCAGGCCATGAGCCTGCTGCTCGATCGCATGCAGCTGCGCGGGCACAAAGGCAGCACGGCGCGACTGCGTGTGCGCGACAGCGCCGGCAAGGTGCGGGAGGTGGCGGTTGCGCGCTCGCGACCCCACGCCGACGGCGTCTGGCTGCCCGCGTTGCGGAAGACGCCCGTGGCCTATGGCGTACTGCCGTCGGGGTTCGGCTATATCGACCTTCAGCGGCTCGCGCATGCCGACGCCGATGCCGCGCTCGATGCCGTCATGGGCGCGCCGGCACTCATCCTCGACATGCGCGGCTATCCCAACGGCACGGCCTGGGCGCTTGTCCCCCGACTCGTGAAAGCGCCCCCCTCGCGGCCGATTGTGGCCGCACGGTTCCGACCGCCGTTCTGGGATGCGGCGACGATGCCGGCCGATCCAAAGGCGCCGTCGCCGTTGCAGCTGACATTCGATCAGACGCTGGCGGATACGATCAAGCCTCGCTATCAGGGCAAGGTGGTGATGCTGATCGACGCGTGGGCGATCAGCCAGGCCGAGCACACCTGCCTCTTTGTCGCCGCGGCGACCGATGTGACGTTCATCGGCTCGCCGACCAACGGTGCAAACGGGGACGTCACGACCATGGTCCTACCCGGCAATCTGGTCGTGCGCTTCACGGGGCAGGAGGTGCGTTTTCCTGACGGCCGCCAGCTCCAGCGCAAGGGCGTGCAGCCCCACGTCGTGGCGCAGCCCTCCATCGCCGGCGTGCGCGCTGGAAAGGACGAGGTGCTTGAGGCCGCGATCGAGCACCTTCGCAAGCAAAAGCTCTAGCCAGGTTCTAGTCTTTGCTCCAATGGGCGTCGCGGCGGGGGCGCGGGGCTTGACCATGTGCGCGCGCATTGCTTAAGTAACCATCCGGTTAGTAAATTGAGCGCGGGAGCCAGCCGCGCCGGCCGATACGGGAAGCGCGCGGCAGGCAGGCTGGCTGGGGGGCTCATCGGGCACCGGCGCCACCGCACGCGAGCAAGGAGCAGGCAGAGCATGAGCCCTCGCAGCCTCGGCGTGGTCATGAACGGCGTCACCGGACGCATGGGCATGAACCAGCACCTGATCCGCTCCGTTGCCGCCATCCGTGCGGCCGGGGGCGTGGCGCTGAAGGACGGGTCGCGGGTGCAGATCGAGCCGGTGCTGGTGGGCCGCAACGCCGCCAAGGTGGCGGCGCTGGCCGCGGCGCACGGTAACCTGCGCTGGAGCACCGACCTCGACGCGGAGATCGCCAATCCGGCCAACCAGATCGTGTTCGACGCAGCCACCACGCAAATGCGCCCGGCGATCCTCGAGCAGGCGATCGCGGCCGGCAAGCACATCTACTGCGAGAAGCCCATCGCCACCAACCTGAAGGAGGCGCTCCATATCTGCCGCCTCGCCAAGGCCAGGGGCGTCAAGAACGGCGTGGTCCAGGACAAGCTGTTCCTGCCGGGCCTGCTCAAGATGAAAATGCTGCGCGACTCCGGCTTCTTCGGCCACCTGCTCTCCGTGCGCGGCGAGTTCGGCTACTGGGTGTTCGAGGGCGACTGGCAGCCGGCGCAGCGCCCGTCGTGGAACTACCGCGCCGAGGACGGCGGCGGCATCATCCTCGACATGGTCTGCCACTGGCGCTACGTGCTCGACAATGTGTTCGCGCCGGTGCGCTCGGTGTCCTGCATCGGCACCACCCACATCC
>JBAPMW010000933.1:0-3137 GCA_049278815.1 Hyphomicrobiaceae bacterium | reverse complement strand
GGCAAGGAGAAGGGTGGCGCGCCACTCCGCCGGTGCGAGGGCGGGGCCGTGCATCACCGCTATGCCCAGCGCAAGCACCACAAGCGAGCTGGCAAGCACAAGCAATGCCAGCTCCGCCCGTGGCCTGCCCAGGCCGCCGTTGGCGCCTGCCAGCCACATGAAATGCCGTACGACCCGATCTCCTTGGCCCCTTGCCCCCGGTGTACGCACATCTGCCGGATGCACAGGGCCGCTGCCCAGTTTACGAATCAGCAACACACTATCAGATTCGCCCGGCGCGCCAAACACTTAGCCCATTGAAACAGCTTACATAAAAATGCAACGTGGCCCTTATTTTTCAAGGGGTTGCATCGTCCAACCGTCTATCTTCAGCAGCCAGCGGATAGCTGGCAATGCACACTTTTACAAAACGTCTCCTGATTACCCATGATCTGTTGGCGGGACCCCGCGCTGGAGATCATCCGCCCTTCTCAGCGCTCCGATGCCCTGCGCGTCTGCGGGCAAGGCAACCTCCAAGTCTCGAACATGATGCCGCCACAGCGCCAGCAGGGCGCCGGGCAGGGGACCGGCCTGTGGCTTGTGGTTGTCTCTCCGCACGTGAAGCAGATCCATGCGGTGCCCCGCAGGCGATCCTCGGGTCCGACGATCTCGTCGGGCAGGCCGAGACGCTTGATCAGTTCAAGCTCTTTCATGTCCCAGATGTCGAGCTGTCCGGTCGGCAGCTGCAACAACCCCCTGGCGGCTTCCCTGAGCTGGCACATCCGGGCAGGACCGAACGCAGCAGGATCTGAAGGGATCGGTCGGACGCTCATTCCCTCGCGAGATCGACCGATCCCCCCTTTGGCGACAGACTTCTGACGGTCTGCCTTTGCCCCGGCGCTCTCTCCCCCGGAGCGCCAGTCACTCACGGCCCCGGATCGTGAGGCAAGCTTGCCTGACCAACATTGTTAAGCGTGGCCTGAGCAAAAGAGAGCGCCGGCAAGCGGCACGTCGAGATCGAGGCCGCGTTCGCCAAGCTGGTGGAGGAGGCGGTCAAATCGTTGGGTCAAGCGAAGCACAGACCCAACAGGACTGCTGCCCTCCAGGCCGGCAGGATCTGCTCGCGGGGTAGCGCCCGTGGCGTCGATGCACCCATTACCCAGCATTGGGACAGAACAGGAACCCGATCAAGGTCGCGCGCTGGCGCCATTGTGTCACTTGTGAGACATACGCTATTCCGCTAACGTGCTATCAGTGGCGGTAGCAAGTGTGCGGGAGAGATCAATGCCACAGCGTATAGATGACGTGCGCCAATGGCGCGCACGCGCAGAGGAAGCCCGCGGGCTGGCAGAACAGCTGACGAATGCCGAAGGCAAAAGGATCCTATTGGGGATAGCGGTTCAATACGTCGCCTTGGCTCAAATGGCCGAGCAACGGGAGGCGGCCAAGCGCAAGTACGCTCACTGAACGACCACGGTGCCAGCCTTACTTCGCCACCCGCCGAGGGCGGCGATGGGACTTCGCAACTCGATCACGCTATTTTGGTCGTGTTCACCAGAGCCTCGGCTTCTCGGCTCATGAGGAACGGCAGGCCCCGGCTCCTCCACCGCGCCGGGGCCTTCCAATCAGGGGTAAACGGGCTGAGCCTGTCAGCAGGCGGCGGCCCGCCGAATCAAAAGTCGCAGTACCAGAGCGGACCGACTCTTACACAGTAGTCGGGACGGCGACCTTCGCCACGCCATACGCGGCAGGGACGGCGTTCGCCGTACCGATTGTGACGATGCCAGCCTCGGCGGTCGTGCTGGCACGAGCGGTGGTCGCCATGAACCAGAACAACGCTGCCGTTCAGGCCCTCCGACAACTGGCCAATATTTGTCGGAGTGGCCCCTGCCATCGAAGCGGTCGATACCAGAAGAGTCGCCGCAGCCAAGGTCTTGAACGAGCCAATCATCTAACCTCCTGGGTCCTTGTGCGAGCGTCCTCCCTCCAGTCACGTCAACGCCATGGTTTACGGGCAAGTTCCGCCGGGAGCCGCAACCCAAAGCAAGCTGCTGATTCTGTTCGCGTCTTTATCCTTGAAAAGACTGATGGCAAATGCCGCGTGGGGGCAATCGCCGCGTCACCAACGGCGATCAGCGGCGCCATCAGGCGCCGTCAGCTCAGTAGCTGTGATCCGGTCTCCTGTTGACGCCGGCCAGCGTCCTCAGCCGTCTCTGCCATCGGGTCGTCCGGCAATCGGGGCAGAACGCACGGCGGGGCTCATGTGTGGCGGCTTCCGGTTGGTCGGATTGCTCGCCTGAGTGTGCATCGTGTGTGCACGGACCGGCTGTTTGTGTGTAACCCCTTGCTTTCATTGGCGACCCCGGCAGGACTTGAACCTGCGACCCTCGGATTAGGAATCCGATGCTCTATCCGCTGAGCTACGGGGCCGATTCTTCTTTAGCTGTTAAGCTCTTACGTGAATGCCGCCGGCTTGCCGCGGATCGCGAGACAAGCAGGCAGCCGCCAGAGTGCAATTTCGGTCGCCAGGGGCCAAATCGGACGACTGGCGGACGACGTGACGATGGATAGACCACAGCTCGGATGTCTGGGCAAGCGGCACCATCGCGGCGGGGGCACCATCGCGGTGGCGCCGAAGCCGCGGCGCCGACGCACAAGTGGCTTTCCGGCGCAATCTCCTCGGCCAACCGCCTTGACCCGCGGCCCGCTCCGTCTCGCGGCGGAGGTATCACTTACTGATTTGGAATTGCGTGCAGAAGTTGTCGAACTGCTCCTTGGTCCACCTCAGGCCAGGGCGCCAGCCGGCCTTGCACTCCTCCAGCGTCGGATTGAGGACCATGTTGTCACCAGGTCTGGGGACAGGAAGCATCTTTTCCGGCACCGTCCTGTCCGGAGCCGTCGGACCCGGCGGGGCGGCCTGCGCGAGGGCGCCGGTCGCCATCAGCAGACAGCACGCGACGGGGACGGCAGATCTTATGGGGTGGCTCGCTCGCACGTTCATCGGCGGACTCTCTCGCCGGTCAACGCCGCGTCCACACCGAGGGTTCCCGCATCACCTCCCCTGCTTCTGCCACTCCGCCCAGGTCGGGCGCGGCATCTCGAAGCGGTCGGCGGACCGGACGTAGACGCCGCTGCCGTGCATGCGGCCGATGAGTTGC
>JBAPMW010000932.1:0-2729 GCA_049278815.1 Hyphomicrobiaceae bacterium | reverse complement strand
GCGCCGGAGATGACGGCGCTCGTCGGCGGCCTGCGCGTGCTGGGGGCCAACGCCGGTAAGTCGCAGCACGGAGCCTTCACCAAGGTGCCGGAGACGCTGACCAACGACTTCTTCGTGAACCTGCTCGACATGGGCACGGAGTGGAAGGCGGTCTCCGACGCCAAGGACGTGTTCGAGGGCCGCGACCGCAGGACCGGCGAGCTCAAGTGGACCGGCACCCGCGTGGATCTCATCTTCGGCTCCAACTCCCAGCTCCGGGCGCTGGCCGAGGTCTACGCCCAGGACGACGCCAGGGAGAAGCTCGTGCACGACTTCGTGGCGGCATGGACGAAGGTGATGAACGCGGATCGGTTCGATCTGGCGTGATCTCTGGTCGAAGCCATAGACAGGACCTCAGGGCGGCGCTTCAGGACAACTTGAAGCGCCGCCGACGCGCGAGCCACGCAGCAGCATGCCTCAACCCCGTCGGCAGAGTGCCGGGCGGCCGGGCGGCTCCGCCTGTTGAGGCATGGACACCTTAGTTGCCGGGTGCAAACTGCACGCGCGCATTGTCCACGCGCGAATTCTGGGAGAAATCAAGGCATGGCAGCGGAAGCCAGCACGGAGCTTGTGAAAGCCGTGGCCCTGCTGGGCGCGGGGGTTATCGCCGTCCCGCTCGTCAGGCGCCTGGGGCTCAGCTCGGTGGTGGGCTATCTGGCGGCCGGCCTCGTCATCGGACCCTATGGGCTCGCCCTGTTCGCCGATCCGCAAGCCATCCTGCATTTCGCGGAGCTGGGCGTCGTCATGTTCCTGTTCGTGATCGGACTGGAGATGCAACCCGCCCGGCTGTGGACCCTGCGCCGGCAAATCTTCGGGCTCGGGGCCATCCAGGTCGCCGTGTGCGGCGCCCTGCTGACGCTGGTGGGCATCGCCGCCCGCCTCGACCCGCTGGTGGCCTTCATCGCCGCCATGGGGTTCGTGCTGTCGTCGACGGCCGTGATCGTGCAGGTGCTCGACGAGCGGGGCGAAATCGCCACGCCGCACGGCCAGAAGATGGTGTCGATCCTCCTGCTGGAGGACCTCGCGATCGTGCCGCTGCTGGCGCTCGTGGCGTTCTATGCGCCCGCCACCGGCACCGAGGCGCCGTGGAGGAGCGTCGGCATCGCGGTGGCGGCGTTGGCGGTTCTGTTGGCGGCGGGGCGGTGGCTGCTCAATCCGCTGTTCCAGGTGCTTGCGGCGGCGCGCGCCCGCGAGGTGCTGACGGCGGCAGCCCTGCTCGTGGTCCTGGGGGCGGCGCTGCTCATGCAGGTCGGCGGATTGACAATGGCCTTGGGGGCCTTCCTGGCCGGCGTGCTGCTCGCCGAATCGTCGTTCCGCCACCAGCTCGAGGCCGACATCGAGCCGTTCCGCGGCATCCTGCTGGGGTTGTTCTTCCTGAGCGTCGGCATGGCGCTCGATCTCAGCGTGATCGCCCGCGAATGGCCGATCATCGTCGGCGGCGTGCTGGCCTTCATGGTCGTCAAGGCGATCGGCATCTACACCGTGGCGCGGGTGTTTCGGGCGACGCACTATGAGGGCGTCTTCCGCGCCGCGCTGTTCGCACAGGGCGGCGAGTTCGCATTCGTGCTCTATTCTGCGGCGGCCACCGCCGGCATCGTCACCGGGGGCAACAACGCCGCGTTCACCGCCATCGTCATCCTCTCCATGGCGCTGACGCCGTTCTCGATCCTGGCGCTCAAATGGCTGGCACCCAAGCGCGAGCAGTCGTTCGACGGCGTGGAGAAAGCGGACCACCTGCAAGGCAGCGTGCTGCTGATCGGCTTCGGCCGCTTCGGACAGGTGGTCAGCCACTCGCTGCTCGCGCGCGGCATCGAGGTGTCCATCATCGACATCGACACCGAGATGATCCGCAGCGCCGCCGATTTCGGCTTCAAGGTGTACTACGGCGACGGCAACCGCCTCGACGTGCTGCACGCCTCCGGCGCCGGCAGCGCCAAGGCCATTATCGTGTGCGTCGACAAGCGTGAGACGGCCACTCACATCGCCAGGCTGGTGCAGGCGGAGTTCCCGTTGGCCAAGCTGCTGGTGCGCTCCTACGACCGCGAGCATGCGCTCGTCCTGGTTAAGTTGGGCGTGCAGGTGCAGGTGCGCGAGACATTCGATTCGGCGATGGCCATGGGCGAGGTGGCGCTGGCGGCGCTTGGGGTGCCCCCGGAGGAGATCGCCGAGGTGGCGGAGGACGTGCGCCGCCGCGATGCGGAGCGCTTCAAGCTGGAGCTGGTGGGCGGCGAGAGGGCCGGCGTCGACCTCATACGCGGCAATATGCCGAGGATGAAGCAGACGCCGCTGACGCCGCCAAAGCGCCCCGCCCAGCCGCTCAGCGAGGAGACGGCAGAGGTGACGGCCCGGGTGCCTGCGACGGCGCCTAATCCGGTGCCGAAGCCGCAGGGCGCAGAGTCTGGCGGCGGCGCGCCGACCCCGCAGAAAGAGGAGTGAGCGGACAGAGCCGACGATAGGCTCACGCCGTGTGACTGCCCCCAAGGGGTGCTTGCCGATGGGCCCGTCACACTCAGTCCATTGTCTCTATCTCGTCCCTGAGCTGACGCAAGCGCTTCCCAAGGTCGTCGTCGCCGCTCCTTTCCGCTTCGCCGATCACGTCGTCCAGCAGGCTCGGCAACAGCCGCGGGAGGTTGCCGGCAACGTCGCGGCAGGCATCCTCGACCAGCGCCAGCGCCCGTGCGTCGCTGCCA
>JBAPMW010000931.1:0-3689 GCA_049278815.1 Hyphomicrobiaceae bacterium | reverse complement strand
CCCCAGAACGGCTCGCCACGGAAGATGAACATCGGCACGCCGAAGATGCGGTCCTCCGCCGCCTCCGCCAGCGCCGCCTCGTAGGCGCTCATGCCCTCGCCCGCCAGATACTCGCGATAGGCCGCCTCCGACATGCCGAGCGAGGCGATCACGCCGGCCACGGCGTCGGGCTGGTCCGCCTCCAGCTCACGCTTGAAGAACCGCTCGAACACGGTGCGGCTGTAGTCGATCAGGCGCCCCTCCTTCTCTGCGAACAGCCCGCCCACCAGCGCCGGCGTAGTGTCGTAGACCTTGAGCGGCCCTTTGAGGACGAGGCCGCCCGGCCGCATATTGGCCCAGCGCCGGGCGTCGAGGTAGGAGTACCTGACCTTGTGCTCGGAGTAGGCGCTGCGCTCGCCCTTGCCCTTGATGCGCAGCTGGAACGGCCGCCAGCGCACGCGCACATCGAATTTGCGCTCCAGCTCGAACCCCGGATCGAACGCCAGGAACGCATAGGGGCTCTTGTAGTCGGAGTACATTTTGACTTCGGCTGGCATGCGGGGCTCCCGGATCGTGAGATCGTGAAATCGCCAAGTCGTGAAATCGAGAAGACCGCGTGGAGCCCCACGATCTCACGACTTCACGATCTCACGAGTTCACGACTTCGGCGAAGCTGATCGTGAACCCGTGCGCCTCGGCCAGTGTGCTCACGACCTTCTGGGCATCGGCCGACGGCAGCGGCATGAACGGCGGACGTACATCGGCCCAGCCGGCGTCGCCGCGGTAATGGGCGATCAGCGCCTTGAGGGCGGGGATCATGGGATAGGCCTGGATCGCCTTGCGGATGGCCGTGATGCCGGCCTGCAGCTTCTCGGCGTCTGGCGTCTGCCACTTGTCGTAGACCTCGCGGATGGCCGTGGCGCTGACGTTGCAGGTCGCGGAGATGCACCCCGAGGCGCCATTCTTGAGGCCGTCGAGCAGGAACACCTCCGAGCCGGGGAATACCTCCAGCTGCGGATACTCGGCGAGGATGGCCGCGGTGTTGCTCCAGTCGCCCGAGGAGTCCTTGAGGCCCACCACCGTGTCGGGGAAAGCCTGCACCAGCCGGCCGATCAGCGGCAGCGGGAAGCCGACCTGGGCCACCGGTGGAATATGGTAGAGGTAGACCTTGAGGTTGTCGTCGTCCACGCCTTCGATCACCTCGGAGAAGTAGCGGTAGAGCCCCTCCTCGCTCGGCCCCTTGTAGTAGAACGGCGGCAGCATCAGCATGCCGCCGCAGCCGAGATCGAGCGCGTGGCGCGTCAGCACGATGGTGTCGGAGAGCGAGCAGGTGCCCGTGCCCGGCATCAGCTTGGCGGGGTCGATGCCGGCGTCCACCAGCTCCTCCAGCATCTCCATGCGCTCGTCGAGCCCCAGCGAGTTGGCCTCGCTGGTGGTGCCGAACGGGGCGAGCGCCGTGCAGCCGGCGGCCAGCAGCCACAGGGCATGCTCGGTGAAGCGCTCGGCGTCGGGGTTGCCGTCCTCGCCGAAGGGGGTCAGCACCGGGGCGATCACGCCCGAGAAGTTGCGCTCCTTAGCCATTGGGTTTCCTTTGCCTTGCGGTGCCGCCCTGCTTTCAGGCCGGCATGGGGATGCCGGGCTGCGGGACGGGCACGTGGTAGCCCTTCTGCACGGCGGGGCGCGCCGCGATCGCCTTGTACCAGCGCAGCACGTTGGCATACCGGTTGAGGTCGACCGTCTGCCACTCGAAACGCGAGACCCACGGCCAGGTTGCGATATCGGCGATCGAATAGGCACCGGCCAGATACTCCGCCTCGCCCAGGCGCCGGTCCAGCACGCCGTAGAGCCGGTGCGCCTCCTTGAGGTAGCGCTCCTCGGCATAGGGCGCCTTGCCCTTGTTGTACTTCACGAAGTGATGCACCTGCCCGAACATCGGCCCGATGCCGCCCATCTGCCACATCAGCCATTGCATCGTCAGCCAGTTGACCGCTGGATTTTCCTTGTTCCAGAATTTTCCCGTCTTCTCAGAGAGATACATGAGGATCGCGCCCGACTCGAACAGCGACATCCCGGTATCCCGGTCGACGATGGCGGGAATGCGGTTGTTCGGGCTGAGCTTGAGGAACTCCGGCTTGAACTGGTCCCCCTTGCCGATGTCGATGGCATGCGCCGTGTAAGGCAGACCACACTCCTCAAGCATGATCGACACCTTGCGGCCGTTGGGCGTCGACCATGTATAGAGTTCAATCATTTGCGGGTTCCTGAGCGGTCGCGGACGGTGGTGGGGACCCTAGACGAAGGCGTCTGCCGGGGCAAATGCAAGACCGTCCTGGCTGGTTGGCGGTCACAGCCGGAGTGCTGCGTGCAGCCTATGTCGCAGCGCGACACAGATCTGCCATGATCGGGTCGCACATGTTTCACAATGGTGCAGGGGCAGGGCCCGACGGGTCGTTCCTTCCGAGCTTGGGCTGCGGCCACGAGCTCCCCAGGGGAGCGGCGGACTTGACCGGAGGGCTTTGCCCCCACCTGGCGCGCCATGCGCCGGCATTTCCTTCACAATGTGCACCTTGACGGACGTCGATCAGCCGCAAGCGGCTACTGCGCGTCTCCACAACCTTAGAGCGATAAAGATGCGGGCGGAGTATTCCTGCCCAACCGGATGGCGCACGCTCCTCGCAGGACGACTCGGAGAGGGAGAGGGGCATGACCAAGCCAGTGCGTAGAGCGGAGCGGCTTCCGCCGAAAGGGCGTGCCTGGAGCGCAGCCGCTGCTGCGCATCGCCGCTGGCGGATGCCGCCGCGGCAGAGCGAGGCGCCCACCCCGGAGGCCTTCGTCGCGGCCCTGCTCGCCAGCTTTGCGACCGCAGAGCGGAGCGAGACGCCCTACCGACACTGGATCCTGCGCCGCTGTCTGCCGGACGCGGCCGTGGCGCCCATCCAGGCGCTGCCGTTCCCGCCGCCGGCGCTGGGCGGCCTCTCGGGGCGGCGCGAGCTGCACGACGCGACGCGCAAATACTTCGACGTGGCGAACAGGGCCAGGTTCCCGGTGTGCGAGAGCTTGTGCCAGGCCTTCCAGGACGAGCGCGTCACGGCCAGGATCGCCGCGCAGCTCGGTGTCCGCCTCGCCGGCACCTACCTGCAGGTGGAGTATGCGCAGGATACCGACGGGTTCTGGCTGGAGCCGCACACGGGTCTCGGCGTCATGGCCTTCACCATGCTGCTCTACATGTCGAGCCACCCGCAGCACGCCACGCTCGGCACCGATCTCTACAACGCCGACAAGACCCACGCCGGCCGCGCGCCTTTCGCCGCCAACACGGCGCTCGCCCTCGTGCCCTCCGACATCGCCTACCACGGCTTCGAGCGTCGCCGCATCGAGGGCAAAGCTCGACGACGGCGTGCCGGTTCTATATCTCGGCCGGCTATGCCTCGCTTGGTCCGCCGACCAAGGGGTTTGGCATAACGCTCTGCCACCCGATGGCAAAGCGGCTGCGGTGAGCAGCCAGACACCGTCCGGTCCGGTATTCCATCCGCGCGGTGCCGAACCGTCGGATCGGTTTCTATGCTCCCGCCAGAATCGGCAGCAGCACGCTGCGCTCGAGTTCCATGAACACCGTGCCGTCGGCCTTGAAGCCGCGCGTGCGGACGGTGACGATGCCCTGCCCCTGCCGGCTTTGCGACGGGCGCTTCGCCAGCACCTCCGATTCGGCG
>JBAPMW010000930.1:0-11548 GCA_049278815.1 Hyphomicrobiaceae bacterium | reverse complement strand
GATGCCGACCTTCTTCATCTCTTCGATGCCGGCCTTGTCGGCCGCGTCCCACGACCTCCCGACGAGCCGCGCCAGCGCCTCACCCGAAACAGAGGCAACGGCGTCCTGGTCCGCCTTGGAAAGCTTGTTCCATTTGTCCTCGTTCATGAAGAAGCCAAATGCCGAGCTGTAGAAGCCGCCGGGAAACAGCGTGGCGTACTTTACGACCGGACCGAGCTTGAAAGAGACGATGGCCTCGGAGGGGAAGAAGACGCCATCCGCGACGCCGGAGCTCAGGAGCTCGTAGGATTCCGGGGCCGGCTTGACGAAGACCGAGGCGCCAAGCGCGCGCCCCATCTCCTCCGCGATCCCTCCGCCAGAGCGGATCTTCATGCCAGCGAGGTCCTCGATCTTGGTGATCACCGACTTCGTGTTGAACATCTGCCCCGGCCCGTGGGTGAAGACACCGAGCAGCTTGACGCCCTTGTACTCCCCGGCTGCGTGCAGATACTTCCAATGGATGCGCGAGTAGGCGACCGAGTTGATCTCGGCAGTTGCCCCGCCGCCCGGCAGCTCGGGTAGCAGTGGCAGCACGTGGCGGGCGGGCGTGTAGCTCGCCGTGACGAAGGAAATGTCGACCAGGCCATCCTTGACCGCGTCGAAGGTGCCCGGGGCCGCGGAGGGGTGCTTCGGCAGCATCCGGATCTTGATGCGGCCATTGGTAGCCTTCTCGACCTGCTGACCCCACACCACCACGGTCTTGGTCAGATGATGGGTCGGCGGCACCCAGCTCGACATGGTCAGCTTGGTCTGGGCGATCCCGGACGTCGCGAAAAAGGCGACCGTAGCGGCAACGAGCATGGCCGCGCCGGCGCGTGTGATGACGAGGCGGTGCATTCTGGTGTTCCTCCCGATAAACCCACAGCGCCCCCATCCGGCCATCAGGTTTGCGGAAGCGTCAAGACATATTCGCGATGCTGGGTGCATCCCCGGCTCGGGATGCGAGAGAAAGGCGTAACGTTCCCGCGTCGAGGAAGCGATCGCAGTGTTGGAGGGCTTGCACGTGGCCGATGAGCACGAGCTTCGGTTGATTGAGGATACGCTGCAGTCGGGCGCCGGCCTGCAGCTTGCGTCCAAGGCGGTGTGGCGGGTTGTCTACGTCGCGCACGGTGCTGCAACTGTTGCGGAGCTGCCCGTTGCCGACGATCAGGCCGCCTATGCACACGGCGACGCGGAGATCCTCGCGGGCAACGGTGGAGCTGCGATTTGGCGCTGGGAGCTGGCGCCCGTCGGCGACGCCCCGATCCTGGTCGCGGGCCGCCACAGCGCCTCGCGCGTGAAGTTGTCGGCACCTATCCAAGGGCTGGCCGCGAGCAGCGTGCTGATGCGCGCGGACAGCGTGACATTTCCTCCGGGCGGCTGCGCCTACCTGCACACGCATCAGGGGCCGGGCATCCGCTGCCTGATCGAAGGTGGCATTCGCATAGACACGGAAAGTGCGTCGACCTGCTACGCCCCGGGCGGCGCCTGGTTCGAAGCCGGACCCGCGCCCGTGTTCGCCCAGGCCGCACAAGACCGTGCCTCGCGCTTCATCCGCGTGATGATCCTGCCGGCAGAGCTCAAGGGCCGCGGCTCGATCGCCTATGTCAATTCAGAGGATCGCGATAAGCCCAAGTCGCAGCGCTACAAGGGCTATCTGGATGAGACCATCACGCTATAGGTGCGCATGCGAGCAGGAGAGTCGTCCATCCCGTCACGGCACGAGCACCACCGAGCCGGCGAGGGTCCGGCTCTCCACGTCGCGGTGCGCCTGGGCGGCGTCGTGCAGCGGATAGGTGCGGGCGATCTCGATGCGGAGGGTGCCGGCAGCCACGAGGGCGAAGAGCTCGGCGGCCGCCGCCTGCAGGGCCCTGGGCTCCTTGAGGTAGTGGCTGAGGCCCGGCCGCGATACAGAGAGGCTGCCCTTTCGGGAGAGGTCGAGCAGGTCGAGCGGCGGCACGTGCCCGGAGGCGTTGCCGTAGTTGACGGCGATGCCGAAGGGCCGCAGGCAGTCGAGCGAGGCCATGAAGGTGTCCCGGCCCACGCCGTCGAGGACGGCATGCACGCCCCCGGGCGCGAGGCTGCGCACGACCGCCACGAAGTCCGTCTCGCGGTAGAGGACGGTGTGGCGGCAGCCGTGGGCGGCGGCGATGCGGGCCTTCGCGGGCGAGCCGACCGTGCCGATCGTCGTGGCGCCCAGGTGGCTCGCCCACTGCGCCAGGATCAGGCCGACGCCGCTTGCCGCCGCATGGATGAGCACCCAATCGCCGGGCCTGGGGCGCCAGACGCGGTTGACGATGAGCGACGCGGTGAGGCCCTTCACCATCATGGCCGCCGCCTGGGCGTCGGCGATGCCCTCCGGCAGGGGCACGAGGCGCGCCGCCGGCATGTTGCGCGCCTCGGCGTAGGCGCCGGTGTGCTGATAGAACGCGGCGTTCGCGCCGGCATAGGCCACGCGGTCGCCCGGCCTGACCTCCGTGACGTCCCGCCCCACGCTCTCCACCACCCCCGCCGCCTCATTGCCGAGGATCATCGGCATGGGCACCGGCCCGGCCGTGTAGAACCCGCCGCGGCGCTGGTTGATGTCGGAGAAGTTGACGGCGATGGCGGTATGGCGGATGCGCGCCTCGCCGGCCGCGGGGGGCGGCAGCTCCACGTCCTCCCAGCGCATGACCTCGGGGCCGCCGTGGGCGTGGATGCGGATGGCTTTCATCGGGGTGTGACCTTATGGGGCGGTGGGGGACGGGTGGACGCGGGGCTCAGACCCTGCGGGTCTGACCCCATGGCGCGACGTTCCAGTGGACATCCGCATATTTGATGAACACCAGAAAATATGACAACGCCTCGCCTGGTCCGCATGGTGTCAGACCCAGAGGGTCTGACACCATCACCCCAGCAGACCGCAGCATGGCAGCGCGCCTCCTAGTCCTTCTCCGTACTGCCCTTCTCCTGCGCCTGCCGCTTCGGACGGGCCTTGGCCTTGGTCGCGACCGGCGCGGGGCGCTTGGGCAGCTCGATGGTGGCGGCGTAGGTGGAGTCGCGCTGGATCTTCTCCCAGACATAGCGGTTGCCGGCGGTCGTGAAGTGCTCGCCGTCGCCGGTGCGCATGGCGCGCTGGCAGATCTGGGGGTCGCGCAGGCTGACGTACTGGATCGTGGTGGAGGCGAGCCGCTGGCGCAGGTAGTCGTCCATCTCCCTGGCGCGGATGTCCCAGCGCCTCAGCACGCACGGCGGCCCGATCCAGACGATCTTCTCGCCGGTCTTCAGCGCCCCCGCGATCACCCACTCGATGTCGGCGCGCAGGCCCTTCACCGGAATGGCGGCGTCGTTGAGACCGAGCCCCATCAGGACCACGGCGCCCTTGGGGATGCGCGCGAATTGCCGCGAGATCGTCTTCGGCGCCGCCTTGCGCAAGCTGACACTGTGGTGGGCGATGAACTTCAATCCGACTGTCTGGGCGAGGCTGGCGGCGATGCTGTCGCCGATCACGAACCCATCGGCGGCCCGCGCCGGCAAGGGGCTCACGGGCGCCGCCGCTGCGGCGCCGCCAAGGACGGCGCCAACGAGGGCGGATCGAATGGGGGCCCGGATGGAGACCGAGGCAGCCGGGGGCAGTCGCATCATGGCTCGCCTATCTGCAAGCGCTTCTTGACGTACTCGAACATTTCCGGCAGCGGCACGCGCATCAGCCGGTCCCAGTCGGCGGCGCGCTCGGCCACCCAGGCAGCCATCGGGCCGGAGGGCAACTGCTGCGCCCAGCGCACCAGCCCACCGGAGTTGACCACCAGGAGGAGGATCAGGGCGTTCACGGCGATGATGGCGAACGCCGATGCCCGCGAGGGCTGCAGGCCCTTCTCCAGGTCCTGGGTGCCCACCTCGTCGTCCGCCGGCTCGGCCCTGTCGCCCCTGTTTCCCCTGTCGCGCATGTCGCTCGCTGCCCGGTGTCAGAACTGGAAGTAGATGAACGGCGCGCTGCTGTCGCCGCCGACGATCTCCATGAGCAGCAGGGCGAGGCCGGCCAACACGCCGACCGCCCAGGTCGGGATGCGGTGGTAGACCCGGTTGAGCCGCTCCAGCATGTCGCCGGGCGTGAACTGGATGAGGAGGCCGAAGGCGATCAGCGCGACGGGAAACGGCGTCAGCAGCGCGGCGGGCTGCGACCAGTTGGCGAGGCCGGCGATGAGCTCGAAGGCCCGGGTGGCGTCGTCGGCGCGGAAGAAGATCCAGCACAGGCAGACGAAGTGGAAGATGAAGAGGACGGCAAGCGCGCGCCGCCACAGCGGACGCGGCCCGGCGCTTTGGCGGACGCCCTGGCCGAGGCCGGAGAGCATCCGCTCCACCGCCAGCATGCCGCCGTGCAGGGCGCCCCAGATCACGAACTTCCAGGCCGCGCCGTGCCAGATGCCGCCCAGCACCATGGTCAGCAGCAGGTTGATGTAGGTCCTGATCCGCCCACGCTGGTTGCCGCCCAGGGGTATGTAGAGATAGTCGCGCAGCCAGGACGACAGCGACATGTGCCAGCGCCGCCAGAAGTCGGCGAGCGTCTCCGCGCGATACGGCTGATTGAAGTTGCGCTGGAAGCGATAGCCGAGCAGCGCGGCGACACCGATGGCAATGTCGCTGTAGGCGCTGAAGTCGCAGTAGATCTGCACGGCGTAGCCATAGACCGCCGCCATCAGATCGACGGTGCCGTAGGCGGTGGGATCGAGGAACGCCTTGTCGACGAGGAGCACCGCCAGCCAGTTGGCCACCACGGCCTTCTTGAACACGCCCCACAGGATCAGCATCACGCCGAGCCCCACGAACACCCGGTTGGGGCTGGGCGGCCGCTCCAGCTGGGGCAGAAAGCTCGCCGCGCGCACGATCGGGCCGGCCACCAGGTGCGGGAAGAACGAGATGAAGAACATCACGTCGATCAGCGGTCGCGGCCGGTCGAGATCGCCGCGATAGAGGTCGACGATGTAGGAGATGCCCTGGAAGGTGTAGAAGGAGATGCCGATGGGGAGCACGATCTCCAGGAGAGGCAGCTCGCGGCCAACCTCCAGCCGCGTCAACAACGCGTTCAGCTCCTCCGCGAACCAGCCGTAGTACTTGAAGAAGCCGAGCAGCGACAGGTTGACGGCAAGCCCGAAGGTGACGGCCGCCCGCTTGAGCGCCGGCCGCCCTGCGGCAAGGCCGATGAGGCGGCCGGTGGCCCAGTTGAGCAGCACGCTGCCCAGCAGCAGGAAGGCCAGCTTCCAGCTCCAGAAGGCATAGAAGAAGTAGCTCGCCGCGACGATCGCCAGCTTGTGCAGGCTGTGGCGGCCGGCGAGCACCAGCACCCACGCCGTCGGCCAAAGGACCATGTAGAAAAGCAGAAAGTTCAACGTCGGGAATATCATGGCGAGGCGATCGCTAGCGTCCTTTGAAGCCGCGCATCAGCACGGCGAAGAGCTGGTCGGCGGAGCGCCAATAGCCCTCCTTCCTCATGTGCACGCGATCGGGAAAGACGAGGCCGGCCTTCTCCCACCTGAAGGCGCCGCACCGTCCGCCCTGATACTCGAACCAATCCCAGAACAGAGTGCCTGTCCGCTCCGCCGCTTCGCGCTGGGCCTTGCGGACCAGATCGTAGGACCCCGGCGTGTGCCAGCGGCAGAGCGCGCGGTCGGACCGGGCCAGCATGGCGTCGTAGTCGTCCACCTCCTCGCGCGACAGGGGCCGGCAGGTCTTGCGGTCGCCACCGCCGGTGTGCGCCTTCTCGCCGCTGCCGCTCGCTTTTCCGTTCCCATTGCCATTGCCATTGCAATACTTGGGGATGCGGTTGGCATCGGGGCCGCTCGCCAGCACGATCGAGGCATTGGGAGCAGCGCGCTTCAGCGCCAGAATGCGCTCCACGAGTCGATCGTCATAGTCCTTGAGCTTCTTCCTCGGCGCGTAGCCCTCGTTGGTGCCGAAGGCGAGGATGATCAGCGCCGGGTCAAGTGCGGCAAGCTGGGCACTGACATTGTCCCAGTCCCAGCGCTCCATGATGCCAACCTGCGCGCCCGAGAAGCCGAAGCTCGCAAGCACAACGCCGCGGGCTTTGCCGTAGACCGACCAATCGGCGATGTCGACGCTGCCGTCGCCGCGGGGCCGCAGCTCGACCTGCCTTCCCGGCACTCTGAGCTTGAATGTGCGCCGGTCCATGGCATAGCCGCGCCCGCGCGTGGCGATGGCGCCGAGGAGCGTCCCGTCAACCGTCAGGTCGATCGTGCCCCCGTCGGCCTGCTTGTAGAAGCCCACCTCGACAACCGTGAACGGCGTGCTGTCCTCGCCGGCCTCCAGCGTGATGGCAGCGGCCGGGTCGCCGGAGCGGATCACGAAGCCGGACAGGCCATAGGGAAGGGGCGCGTAGTCCTTCTTGTTGCTGCTGAAGACCTCCCAGTTGCCGGTCTGCCGCGCCTGCACCTGATAGGGCCGCCAGAAATCGTAGGGCGATCCGGGCGGCAGCATGCCGCGCCCGCCGTTGCCGAAGCGCGCCTGGAACAGCGCCCGCAGGCGGCCGGGGAAGTGCCCGCCCTGGGTGTGGCTGTCGCCGATCTGCACGATCGTCACGCGCCGGACGCGGCCCGCGCGCAGGTCGGCAAGCCGCTTGTGGAGCTTGGCGAGCCCGGCCGGCGCGGCGGAGACGCGCCCGTCGCGCACCAGGCTCGGCGTCTTGGTGAGGGCCAGCGACGGAACGTCCTGGGCGACGGTGGATCGGGGCAATCCCAGCATGGGTCCAAGCAAAAGCAAAGCAGCGATGGCTCGATGGGTGTGCACGTGGTCTCGTCTTGGGCTGAGGCCCTTGGACTGAAGCCGTGGGCCCCATCAACGATCCGGCGCGTCGGCGGCTGTGCGCGCCACGGCCGTGAAAAGCGGGGACGCTTCCAAGAGCCGATTGAATACCATGTGCGCCAGAAGCTCGTAGCCCGGCTCGCTGAAGTGCAAACCGTCCGAATGCCGCATCAGGCGCCTGCGGCCGTGGAGGTCGTTGAAATAGGGCATGTAGGCGCCCTTGTCATCTGCGGTCAGGCTCCAGGTCGGAACGAGTGAGATGTGCGGCCGGCTCTTCGCAGCCTCGGTGACGATGCCGTTGATGAGCCGCGCGGCCGTGGTTGCCTCCTCGCTGCGCATCACCGGCAGCAGGGCCCAGACCACGGGCACCTTCCTGGCGCCGGCGTAGTCCATGAAGCCGTCGACCCGGCCGCGATAGAGGTCCGCCCACTTCTGGCTGGCGAACAGGGCGAGCGACCTGCCATCGGCGAAGAAGCTGCGGCGATCGTCGTTGGCACCGAGCATGACCACAAAGGCGTGGACAGGGCCCGCGGCAAGCGCGGCGTCGATCTGCTCGGTCATGTCAGAGGTGGTGAACCCGACCGAGCGCTTGGCGCCGCGGTAGACGAAGATGCGCTTGTTGCCGCGCAGCTGCCGGTAGAGGCCCTCCCACAGCCCGTCACCCAGCGAATCGCCGATGACGGCGAGCGTGAGCCGCTCGGGGACCGTGCTCTTTGAGGTCGCCTCGGACGCAGCGGCAACATTCTCGGCGCGGAGCGGCGCCGTCACAGACGCTGATATCAGACAAGCGAGCAAGACCCGCACGAAACAACGCATAGAAACACCTTCCCTCATCCGGCCGCGCATTATGGCGCGGCACCGGCGATCAATGATCGCGACAACGCTGGGAGCAATGTCGGCGAGGAGACGGGCGATGTCCAGCCCCGCGTTTGGCGTCGGCGCTGGATTCTTACCGCCGGCGTTGCACCGCGAAGACGACCGCCTCGCGCAAGGTATCGGCCTTGCGGCCGAAGGGGGCCAGGGCGGCCGTTGCCTCGTCCGCCAGCACGGCGAGCCGCCGCCTGGCAGCGTCGATGCCGCTGGCCGCATGCAGCGTCGCCTTCGCTGCGTCCTTGCGCACCGCCTTGCCAACGACATCGGCATCGCCCTCGACATCGAGGAGATCGTCGGCGATCTGGAAGGCGAGACCCAGTCTTTCGCCGTAGGTCTCCAGGGCGCGCAGCGCATCGGGCTCGGCCTGTCCGAGGACGGCGCCCAGCTCGCAGGCACAGCGGATGAGCGCGCCGGTCTTCAGGCTCTGGAGGCGCTCGACATGGGCGGCATCTGGCTGCCCCGGACGGCCGAGCTTGTCGGCCTCCAGGTCGAGGCACTGCCCGCCCACCATGCCGGCCGCCCCGGCGGCGCGAGCGAGCCTCCTGACGAGGGTGGCGCTTGCGGCAGGACCGCCGGGAGCGGCGCTGCCCGACAGCACCTCGAAGGCCAGGGTCAGCAGGGCGTCGCCCGCAAGGATGGCCGTCCAGTCATCGAACGCCTTGTGCACCGTAGGCCGGCCGCGGCGCATCTCGTCGTTGTCCATGGCCGGCAGGTCGTCGTGCACCAGGGAGTAGCAGTGCACCAGCTCCAGGGCGGCAGCCGCATCCACCGCAGCCTCCGCCGGCACGTCGAGGAGGGCGGCCGTCTCGATGACCAGGAACGGCCGCAGGCGCTTGCCGCCACCCAGGGTTGCGTGGCGCATTGCCGCCGCCAGGCGCTCAGGCGTGCCGGCGCGGGTAACCTCGTCCAAAGCGGACGCCAGGCGCCGCTCGACAAGCCAGGCCGCGAACTCCAGGCGTTGGCTGAGAGCCATCCATCACCTACATTCTCCTGACGGCAGCGGCGCCGGAGTGGTCACCGCTCTGCCGTTTTGCTAACGTTGCGGACATTGTAGCGAAAGACATTGAAGGACGGCAGGCAAGTGGATCAGGGCGCACACGCGGGCGGGCGCGGTGTACAAGGGCGGGGTACCAGGCAGGCCTGGGCCGCGCTGACCGGTTGGATCGGCACTGCCGTTGCAGCGAGCAGGAGTGCGCTGTCGCGGCTCGTTGCGGCGGTCCCCGCCGGGCTGGCGCGCACGCCTCGCTCTCCCGGCCTTCGCCGCTCCCTGGACCTCGTCCTGCCCTATCTGCGGCGTGCCCTGCGGGCGGCGGCGCTGGTGCTGGCGGCCCTGGTCGTCACCCTGCTGGCGCTGGCGGTGGTCTATCGCTGGGTCAACCCGCCCATCTCCACCCTCATGCTGGGGCAGATGATCGCCGGCACCGCCATTGAGCGCACCTGGGTGCCGCTCAACCGCATCTCGCCGCAATTGATCAGGGCCGTGGTCCAGTCGGAGGACGGCCGGTTCTGCGCGCATGGCGGCGTCGATTGGCGGGCGCTCAAGGACGCGATCGCCAACGACCGCGGCGGCAGCACCATCACCATGCAGGTGGTCAAGAACCTGTTCCTGTGGCCCTCCCGCAGTTACGTGCGCAAGGCCATCGAGATGGCGCTCGCCTACCTGGTGGATGCCCTTTGGCCGAAGCGGCGCATCCTGGAGATTTATCTCAACATCGCAGAGTGGGGTGACGGCGTATTCGGGGCCGAAGCGGCCGCACGCACCCACTTTGCCAAGCCCGCGCTGCGGCTGACAGCGCACGAGGCGGCGCTGATGGTGGTGGCGCTGCCAAGCCCGCTGGAGCGCTCGCCGGGCCGGCCGAGCGCGGCGACCAGCCGCCTGGCCGGGCGCCTCCTGCTGCGCATGGCTACGTCGCGGATCGACTTGGCCTGCGTCCGGTCGAGGAAATGGACCCAGACCAAGCCGGCGCCGAGGCCGGTCCCGAAGAAGGAGGAGAGGTCGGCCTCGAAAGGGGCACCGGACGGCGATTGGAGCCACTTGTTCCCGAGCACCGATTGACGCTATAAGCCGCCGCAAGGGTGGAGCAGCGCCGCTGGCTGGATCAAGTGCCGCGGCGAGCAACTCTATGGAAAGAGCAGATCGATGGCCGTTCCCCGCAAGAAAGTTAGCCGCATGAAGCGCGGAACGCGCCGCTCCGCTGACGCGCTCGACGCTCCGACCTACGTGGAGGACAACGAGTCCGGCGAGCATCGCCGCCCCCACCACATCGACCTGAAGACCGGCAAGTACAAAGGCCGGCAGATCCTGCCGCCGAAGGTTGAGGCGTAAAAATCCGTGAAATCGTGCAATCGCCAAGTCGTGAAATCGATCTCACGACTTCACGATTCTCACGACTTCGCGCGGGGCGATAGCGTCTA
Source organism: Hyphomicrobiaceae bacterium (assembly GCA_049278815.1). GTDB lineage: Bacteria > Pseudomonadota > Alphaproteobacteria > Rhizobiales > Hyphomicrobiaceae > AWTP1-13. The sequence continues at coordinate 1,447 of JBAPMW010000930.1, read as the reverse complement.
CGGCCGGAATCCTACCTCCGCGGCAGTGGAATCCGCCTCGGCCAGCGGGTAAAGCAGTGGCAGATGCGGCCGCAGTGGAGGATCACCTCGCTCAGCTGCTGCTCGCCGCCGGGCGAGCGCTCGACGCCCCAGCGGCGCGGCGCCTGCGGGGCAAAGTCGGCCTCGCGGTAGCACGCCCACTCCCAGCGACCGATGCTGACAAGGTAGGGCAGGCCCCAGCGCCCGAATGCGATAGTGATACTCATTGGCACGTCTCCCTAGGCCGCCGACTATGCGAAGGGCCGTGTTACCGGTCCGTTAGCTTCTCTGGTTACTGCCGGCTTGAGGGGCCTTGTACCGCCTTGACAGGCGGTGGGGAGGGGCCGGCGCAAGCTCATCCACGGGAGCCTTGGGCAGCGTGCCTTCGGCGCCACGCTCGCTCCCGCGGGCGGCGTTGGGCCATGCGGCGCAGGCCAGATTGGGGCGAAGCCCGCAATCCCGCCATGAGCGTCCTTGCACCCAGGCATCCCCACGGCGGGCAAAGACGTAGCTGTGAGCCTTGGTCCCCGATTCGTCGAAGTAGAAGAAGGACATGCCTACCGCCCTGCTGCTTGGTGCAGCACGCGCTGAGGAGGTCGTCGTTGTCCCTGCAAGGGTGGCACCCTGTACGCAGCAATTGCGATGAGCGGGGCGGCGCAGGCGCAGCGCCGCCTGCTTGCGGACAAAAGCCTGGCTTGCTGATGCCATGCACTTTCGCCATGTCACTTACGCCATTGACGCGTCACAGTTTCTGAGCACACTGGCGGTGGAACGGGGGATGCCATGGACAGATTCGCGCGAGGCTTCGCGTTTGCGCTGCTGCTGGTCACCGTCGGACTTGCCGGCTGCGGGGGCAGCGGGGCCGGGCTGCTGACCGGCGCCACGGCGGCCGCGCCGGACGCTCCCGGAACCCTCAAAACCGACGATCCGCTGGCACGCCCCATCGCCGTGGCCTGGACCTCGGCGCGCGCCCAGCGCTGCGGTTTTCGTTTCGATCCGGCCAAGCTCAGGGCCTCCTACTTGGCCTATGAGGCCGGGCGGTCACCCCCCGACCAGCTGGCGAAGGCGGAAAAGACCTACGATTCTACCTTCAAGACCATCCGCGAGCGCGTTGGGGGCGACCCCGAGTACTGCACCGACCACAAGAGCGCCGAGATCAAGCAGGACCTGACCCGGCATCTTGCGGGAGACTTCAAGGCCGATTTCCCGGTGCCCAAGAAGGAGGAGTCGTGCGGCTTCTTCGGGTGCCCGGATGGTGACGCTGACAAATGGGACTCCAAGAAGTTCTGGGAGGACACGCAGCCCAAGGGGCGCTGATCCGTCGCCCTACGGCATTCACACATCTTGCGACGCCGATCTGGAAGACGGGAGCGAGCAGCGGAGACTCCTCCCCCTGCGACGGAGGCGCAGCCTCCGGCGCGCGAGGGGG
>JBAPMW010000929.1:0-2498 GCA_049278815.1 Hyphomicrobiaceae bacterium | reverse complement strand
GAATGGGCGGCGCAGGGCGAGCGCATCGACCCCGCCACCATGCCGCTGGCGCGGCTCGTCAACTCGGCGCTGGACGGCGTCACCGGGCGTGAGGACGAGGTGCGCGCCGAGATCGCCAAGTACGCGGCAGGGGACCTGCTGTGCTATCGGGCCGAGGCCCCCGCGGAGCTGGTGCGGCGGCAGGCGGCGGCGTGGGACCCGGTGCTGGAATGGGCACGGGCTGAGCTGGACGTGCCACTCGCCGTCGGGCAGGGAATAGTGCCCGTGTCTCAGCCTCAGGCGGCGATTGCGGCCATCGAGGACATTCTGGCGGACCTCGAGGCGCTCCCGCTCACGGCGCACCACGTCATCACCTCGCTCACAGGCTCCGCCGTGCTCGCCCTCGCCCACGCCCGCGGCCGCCTCACCGCCGAGGAGGCCTGGACGGCCGCCCACGTCGACGAGGACTGGCAGATCGGCCAATGGGGCGAGGACGCCGAGGCCAAGGCCCGCCGCGCCCGCCGCTGGGCCGAGATGCAGGCCGCAAGCCGGCTGCTGGGGCTGGTCGCGCCGCAATCGTGACCGCGGGCGCATGGACGACAGATCGAGGCTTGGTGCCGTCCGTCAGCCTCCAGGCTGGGTTCCCGCCCCTCAGGAGGTTGCCGCCCTCCTTGAGCATCTTGGCGAGGTGCACGCGGTTGCGCTCGCCGCCCGAGAGCCGGCCCACCTTCTTCTCTGGTTGGGCCCCTTGAGAGTTGGCGAGGGCTATGAGAGGTCAACGCCCGATTGCCTCTCGATGCTCTTCACGGTCTTTACCGGCAGATCCCGTTTTGGATGAGGCACCGTCACTTCTGCCTGTTTCGCTGGATGCTTGAAATGCTTATGGCTGCCGGTTTGTCCGACCTCGTACCAGCCGTCAGCCGCAAGCAATCGGATGATGTCCCGGCTCAATTTGGCCATTGTCAGCACACCCCGATGTAAAGCGGTAGCAATGACATGAAGCGAGTTCACTATCCAGCCGTCGTCGATAAGGATCCGGACCGAGGTTCCGGTCGGCCGTGACGAGCACAAGTCCTTCGCTTGTCGCCTGGGCTGCCAGAAGACGATCGAAGGGGTCGCGGTGCGGGGCCGCAATCAGTCCAGCCGCTCGCGCGTGCGCCACTGCAATTGGTAGCAACTCGAAGCCCGCATCGGCCATATGACGCGCGAAATTGAAGAGCAAGTCCGCGAGCCTACGGCCATTTCCCAAGCCCGACCTTGATCGCGATCTCCCATGCACTTGCGGACGCTGACCAGGACGTCATTATCCTCCGACTCCAGAGCTGCGCGTGCCGCTTGCGACAGACGCGCCCGTTCCATCGTAGCCCAGAACACGACATGGGTGTCCGCAAGCAGCCTCACGGCTCTTTACCGTACCAGTCCGCAAGCTCCTCCGTGTCATCGGCTCCAGAAGGCGTGCGGGAGGCGTAATTCTTCCTTCAAGCAGACCGAGCCGGCGAGGCTTGCGAGGGCGTGAAGCCCCGTTGCCGGCCAGCGTCAGCTTGACCTTGCCGACCTTGGGATCAACGATCCCTACGTCCTCGCCGCGTGCGGCGCGCGCCACGAGCTCCTCGAGGTGCTCCTTCGCGTGGGCAACGCTAACGTCTTCCATGGTGCTTGTCTCCGTGGACGCAGCATATCACCCCATCCCGAGCAGCACCAGCCCACCCCCTACCGCCGCTCAAACCGCTTGAACTTGATGCGGTGCGGCTCCACGGAGGCGTCGCCGAGGCGGCGCTTCTTGTCCTCCTCGTAGTCGGCGAAGTTACCCTCGAACCACTCGACGTGGCTGTCGCCCTCGAAGGCCAGGATGTGGGTGGCCATGCGGTCCAGGAAGAAGCGGTCGTGGCTGATGATCACGGCGCAGCCAGCGAAGTCCTCCAGCGCCGCCTCCAGAGCCGACAGGGTCTCGGTGTCGAGGTCGTTGGTGGGCTCGTCGAGCAGGAGCAGGTTGCCGCCCTCCTTGAGCAACTTGGCGAGGTGCACGCGGTTGCGCTCGCCGCCCGATAGCAGGCCTACCTTCTTCTGCTGGTCCGGCCCCTTGAAGTTGAACCAGCCGACGTAGGCGCGGGAGGGCATCTCCATCCTGTCGCCAAGCTTCATGATGTCCTTGCCGCCCGACACCTCCTCCCACACGGTCTTCCTGCCGTCGAGGTGGGCGCGGCTTTGATCCACGTAGCCGAGCTTCACGGTCGCGCCCAGGCGGATCGAGCCGGCGTCGGGCTTCTCCTGGCCGGTGATCATCTTGAACAGCGTGGTCTTGCCAGCGCCGTTCGGGCCGATCACCCCGACGATGCCGCCGGGCGGCAGCTTGAAGGAGAGGTTGTCGATCAGCAGGCTGTCGCCGAACGCCTTGGAGAGGCCCTCCACCTCCACCACCAGGCCGCCGAGCCGCGGCCCCGGCGGAATCTGGATCTGGGCCTTCCCGACCTGCTCGCGGCCGGCCTCGTCGGCCAGCTTCTCGTAGGCCTGGATGCGCG
>JBAPMW010000928.1:0-1939 GCA_049278815.1 Hyphomicrobiaceae bacterium | reverse complement strand
GGTCAAGCGCTCCTCCGCCATCCTCAAGCGCACCTGGGGCGAGGCGGTCGCGGGCGAAGGCGGACTCGGCATCATCGGCTTCCTCCTGATGCTGCCGGCGTTCATCGTGCTCGGCATCGCCTTCTACGGCGGCGGTGCAAACCCCGCCATGGCGTTGGCGATCGTGCTGCCCGTCGTCATCCTCTACATCCTCACGCTGTCGCTGGTGTTCGGCACGCTCGGTGCCATCTTCCGCACCGGCACCTACGTCTACGCCACCACCGGCCAGGCGCCGTCCAGCCTCGACCCGGCCCTGCTGCAGTCTGCGTTCCGCAGCAAGAAGTGAGGCGCAGGGCGCCCTCTCCCCGCAGCGACGCAGGAGCGGGGTGAGGGCATCCGCGTCGCGCCTCGGCCTTGCGTTTCATCTCACACGCCACATACTCCCCTCCGTCGAGGAACCGCCCCGCTCGAGCCGACGTTCGCATATGAGCTGCGGGCTTACCAAGCGGAGGCGCCGCGTGCCGATCCCCGATGGGCCTCAACGCAGCAATCCGGCAGGTGTCGGCGCCGTCGCCGAGACCGACATCCCGGCGCGGCTCGACCGGCTGCCCTGGGGGCGGTTTCACACCCTGGTGGTGGTGGCGCTCGGCATCACCTGGATCCTGGACGGCCTGGAGGTGACGCTGGCCGGCTCGGTGGCCGGCGCTCTCCGGCAAAGCCCGGTGCTCCAGCTCACCAGCACCGATATCGGCTTCGCGGCCAGCGCCTATCTTGCCGGTGCCGTGCTGGGCGCCATCTTCTTCGGCTGGCTCACCGACCGGCTGGGCCGCAAGAAGCTGTTCTTCATCACGCTCACCGTCTATCTTCTGGCCACGTCGGCAACGGCCTTCTCGTGGAGCTTGTGGAGCTTCGCCCTGTTCCGGTTTCTCACCGGGGCCGGCATCGGCGGGGAGTACGCGGCCATCAACTCCACCATCCAGGAGCTGGTGCCCGCGCGCGTGCGCGGCTGGACCGATCTTGCCATCAACGGCAGCTTCTGGGTGGGCGCCGCGCTGGGGGCAGCCGGGTCCATCGTGCTGCTCGACCCCACGCTTCTGCCTGTGGACATCGGCTGGCGCGCCGCGTTCATGATCGGGGCGCTGCTGAGCATCGTCATCTTCTTCATGCGCATGTGGCTGCCCGAGAGCCCGCGCTGGCTCGTGACCCACGGCCGCGCGGCCGAGGCGGAGGCGGTCGTGGCGGGCATAGAGGCGCGCTTCCGGCGTGAGGGGCACGTGCTGGCGCCGGGGCCATTCCCCAAGATCCTCCTGCGCGCCCGCACCCACACCCCGCTCCGCGAGGTCGCCTCCACCCTGTTTCACGCCCACCGGCAGCGAACCGTGGTGGGGCTGACGCTGATGGCCACGCAGGCGTTCTTCTACAACGCCATCTTCTTCACCTACGCGCTGGTGCTCACCGACTTCTATGCCGTCCCGGCCGACCAGGTTGGCTGGTACATCCTCCCGTTCGCCGCCGGCAACTTCCTGGGCCCGCTGATCCTCGGCCGCCTGTTCGACACCGTCGGACGCCGGCCGATGCTGGCCTTCACCTATGCGACCTCGGGCCTGCTGCTGGCGGGCACCGGCTTCCTTTTCGCTGCCGACCTGGTCTCGGCGACGACACTGACCCTGTGCTGGATGGTCATCTTCTTCTTCGCCTCGGCCGCCGCCAGCGCCGCGTATCTGACGGTGAGCGAGACCTTCCCGCTCGAGATCCGCGCGCTCGCCATCGCCTTCTTCTACGCCGTCGGCACCGGCATCGGTGGCGTCGCCGGCCCGCTGCTGCTCGGCGCCCTGATCCAGACGGGCTCGCGCTGGAGCGTGCTGTGGGGCTATCTGCTCGGCGCCGCTCTCATGCTGGTCGGGGCCGCAGTCGCCGCGCGCTACGCCGTCGACGCCGAGCGCAAGCCGCTGGAGGAGGT
>JBAPMW010000927.1:0-3184 GCA_049278815.1 Hyphomicrobiaceae bacterium | reverse complement strand
CGCTGCATCACACCGGCGACCTGCAGCAACTCGCGAACACCGTCTACTCAGCCTACGATTTTCTGCCTGAGCGCCTCCGCGCCCTTCAACTCTGGGAGGAGCGTCTCTTGGAAATTGTGCACGACCGAAAGCCATCCGCTCTGAGGTGGTAGGCTCGGTATTGCTCACCTAATCTAAACCGTCCGAGCGCAGGGCAATTGTAAGCGTCCGGTGACGGCCGCCTTGTGCCGGGGATAGCAATGGCAGCGTCTCGTTCCGGTTGATGGCAACTGGAAAAGGGGACTGCGCCATGTCTGGAGTGAGGACGAGACCTCGCGACGCTGTCGGAGCGAGGCGGCGGCGGAGCTGGAGCAAGGAGCAGAAGAAGGCGATCGTCGCCGAGATCGATGTGGGCGGCGCCCCGTTGTCGGAGGTGGCACGGCGGCACGGCGTTCACACGAACGTGCTGTTCCGGTGGCGTCGCGATCTCGGGTCGGTGAGGGGCGCGCTGCCGCACGATGCCGGCCCCGCAACAGCCGCACCGGCAGCGCGCTTCGTTCCGGTCTTGCTGCCGCCGCCGTCGACGGCGGCCGGTGTGCCGACGGGGCGGGGCCTGATCGAGATCGTGCTCGATGGCGGGCGCAGGGTGCGCGTCGGATCGGACGTCGACACGGTGGCACTGCTGCGCATCATCGAGGCGCTGGAGGTGCGCCGATGATCCCGGTGCCGACGCAGACCGTCACCAACGGCACCGTGCGCGTGTGGCTGGCGACCGGCCGCACCGACATGCGCAAGGGGTTCGCGTCGCTGGCGGTGCTGGTGCAGGAGACCTTGAAGCAGGACCCTCATTGCGGGCATCTGTTCGTGTTCCGGGGCCGGAGAGGCGACCTCGTCAAGATCATCTGGCACGACGGGCACGGCGCGTGCCTGTTCTCCAAGCGGCTGGAGCGCGGCCGCTTCATCTGGCCGACGGCCTGCGATGGTGCCGTGACCATCTCGCCGGCGCAGCTCGGCTACATGCTGGAAGGCATCGACTGGCGCGCACCCCAGCACACCTGGCGGCCCCAGGTCGCGGGGTGACGAGATGGGTGTGGGCGCCACGTTCGCGACCGGTGTGGCGCCCACGACTCGTGTCTGAGGATAATCGAGGACAATCGTCACAGCGCTGACCGAAGCGGGCGCGAAGCAGCTATCCTCGCGCCCCATGGTTCTCGATGCCGCCGAGCTTCCCGACGATGTCGCCACGCTGAAGGCGATGCTGATCGCAGAGCGCAAGCGCGCTCACGATCTCGACGCCGAGATCGAGACCCTCAAGCTCACCATCGCCAAGCTGCAGCACGACCGGTTCGGCGCCTCGTCCGAGCGTACGTCGGTGCTGATGGACCAGCTGGAGCTGCAGCTCGGGGAGCTGGTGGCGCGGCGCGCCGAGGAGACGGTCGCGGCCGAGATCGCGGCGGCCCAAGCCGCGCAGACGAGCGCGAGGCCCGAGACGCCGAGAGAACGACGCATGCCGGCACGCCGTCCGCTGCCAGAGCATCTGCTGCGCGAGCGCGTCGTGCTGCCGTCGCCGTCGGCGTGTCCGTGCTGCGGCGGGCGCTTGAGGAAGCTCGGCGAGGACGTGACCGAGACGCTGGAGCGGGTGCCGGCGCGGTGGAAGGTCGTCCAGCACGTGCGCGAGAAGTGGACGTGCCGCGCGTGTGAGGCGATCGCGCAGCCGCCGGCGCCGTCGCACCCGATCGCGCGCGGACGCGCCGGCCCGCAGCTGCTTGCCGAGGTGCTTACGGCCAAGTACGGCGCGCACCTGCCGCTCAACCGCCAGAGCCAGATGTTCGCGCGCGAGGGTGTCGATCTCGATGTCTCCACGCTGGCCGACTGGGTCGGCGCGTCGGCCGCGACGCTGATGCCGCTGCGCGACGCGCTAGAGGCGCACACGCATGGCGCGGAGCGTCTGCACGTGGACGACACGACGGTGCCCGTGCTCGCCAGGGGCCGGTGCCGCACGGGCCGGCTGTGGACCCATGTTCGCGACGACCGACCGTTCGGCGGCCAGGCGGCGCCGGCGGCGGTGTTCTACTACTCGCCCACGCGCGAAGGCGTTCATGCCGAGCGTCAGCTCGCGCAATACACCGGCATCGTGCAGGCCGACGCCTACTCCGGCTTCAACGGGCTGTTCGTCGAGGGTCGCCAGCCGGGGCCGATCGTTGAGGCCGCGTGCTGGGCGCACAGCCGCCGCAAGTTCTTCGAGCTGGCGCGCTTGCGCAAGATGCCGATCGCGATCGAAGCCGTGCGACGCATCGACGAGCTGTTCGCGATCGAGCGCGAGATCAACGGTCAGCCGCCGGACCGTCGATTGGCGGTGCGCCGGGAGCGATCGAGGCCGCTGGTCGACAGCTTCGAGACTTGGCTGCGGGGCGAGCGCAAGAGGCTCTCCTCGAAGGGGCCGCTGGCGAAGGCGATCGACTACACGTTCAACCACTGGAAGGCGTTCACGCGCTTCCTCGACGACGGCCGCATCTGCCTGTCGAACAACGCGGCCGAGCGCGCCGTACGCGGCATTGCCGTAGGCCGCCGCAATTGGACCTTCTGCGGCTCCGACTCGGGCGGCCACCGCGCCGCCGTCATGTACTCGCTGATCGAGACGGCGAAGCTGTCAGACGTCGATCCAAAGGCGTGGCTCGCCGACGTGCTCGCCCGCATCGCCGATCATCCCGTGCACCAGATCAACGCCCTGCTGCCGTGGAACTGGAAGGTCGCCCGCGAGCGCCAGAACGACCAGCAGGCCGCCTGATCGCATCTCCCCTGCCCACGCGACCAGGCCAAGGCCCCTGCGGCCTTCGCCGGATGCTTACCAGGGCAATTCAGCACCATCGTTGTACCTTCGGCATCGAGATGCTTCGCAAGTTTGCAGGCAGCGTAACCTTCTCGATGTTGCGCTCCAGTGCCGCCTGGCGGGCCCTTGGGTCTGGCGCGCAGACCCGGGCAGACTGAGGTACAAATTGTGGTAGTGGGCATCGGATCTCTCGTGGTTCAGTTGTGATGATCTCCACGTCACTAGCGCACGGAACTGTTGCGCTCTGCGACTCGGTCCGAGATCCATGCTTCAACTTCTGACAGCAGCCACGCGACCCGGTTGGGCCCAACTTGAATCCGGCGCGGGAACTTGCCCTTCTTTTCGAGGCGCAGAACGTGCTGCGGAGTGTACGGC
>JBAPMW010000926.1:0-14027 GCA_049278815.1 Hyphomicrobiaceae bacterium | reverse complement strand
GTCTTGAGGCGCAGGCCGAGCTTGCCGGTCTGGTCGATCAGCTCGGCTTGCTTGGGCACCGCCCACTCCGCCGCCTTGGTGGGGGTGGGGGCGCGGGCATCGGCTGCCAGGTCGATCAGCGTCCAGTCGGTCTCGTGGCCCACGGCGGAGATGAGCGGGATGGCGCTCGCCGCAGCCGCGCGCACCACGATCTCCTCGTTGAAGCCCCACAGGTCCTCCAGGCTGCCGCCGCCGCGGGCCACGATCAGCACATCGGGCCGCGGGGTCGGCCCGCCGGCCGGCAAGGCGTTGAACCCCGCGATGGCCGCTGCCACCTCGGCGGCGCAGGTCTCGCCCTGGACGCGCACCGGCCACAGCAGGACGTGGGCGGGGAATCGCTCGGCGAAGCCCGCCAGCATGTCGCGGATCACGGCGCCGGTGGGCGAGGTGACGATGCCGATGACGCGCGGCAGGAACGGCAGCTGGCGCTTCCTGGCCCGCTCGAACAGCCCCTCCGCCGCCAGCCGGCGCTTGCGCTCCTCCAGCAGCGCCATCAGGGCGCCGATGCCGGCCGGCTCCAGGGCGTCGATGACGATCTGATACTTCGACGTGCCAGGGTAGCTCGTGACCCGGCCGGTCACCACCACCTCCAGGCCCTCGGCCGGCTTGATCCGCAAACCCTGGACCGTGGTGCGCCAGATCACCGCCTCGATGCGGGACTTGTCGTCCTTGAGGGCGAAGTAGCAATGGCCCGAGGAATGGGCGCCGCGGAAGCCCGAGATCTCGCCGCGCAGGCGCACATAGCCGTAGGCGCGCTCCAGCGTGCCCTTGATGGCGGCGCTCAGCTCCGACACCGAGTACTCGGGCAGGTTGGTCCCCTGGCTTGGTGTTGCGTTGGTGGCGGGCTCTGCCACTTGGAACTCCTTGAGAAGGCAGTAGGGCAATAGGGCAGTAAAGCAATAGGGAAGCCCATCGTCACATACTGCCCTACTGCCCTACTGCCTTATTGTCCTCTTCCACCCCTGGCTTTGTTCGACTCTCGACAAATGATACATGAGAGCGCCGCTTCGAACGGCCAAGTGAGGCCAAACAATGACGCCTTTTCCAGAGCTTTCGGCGAGACCGCCGTTGGCGAGGTCTCCTGCACTGAGGCTGTGCCCATGAACGTGCTTCTGATCGGCTCCGGCGGCCGCGAGCACGCGCTCGCGTGGGCCATCCTGGCGAGCCCCCTGCTGACCAGGCTCACCTGCGCCCCCGGCAACGCCGGCATCGCCGAGATCGCCGACTGTGTGGCGCTCGATGTCGCCGACCATGTCGCGGTGGTACGCTTCTGCCGCGAGAACGGCATCGAGCTGGTGGTGGTGGGTCCGGAGGTGCCGCTGGTGGCCGGGCTCGCCGACGATCTGGCCGCGGCCAGGATCAAGGTATTCGGCCCCTCCAAGGCGGCGGCTCAGCTGGAAGGCTCCAAGGGCTTCACCAAGGATTTCTGCGCCGAGCACGGCATCCCCACGGCTGCCTACGCCCGTTTTGACGAGCGCACCGCGGCTCTCGCGTACCTTGAGCGCCAGCCGCTGCCCATCGTGGTGAAGGCCGACGGCCTGGCAGCCGGCAAAGGCGTGACGGTGGCCGAGACACGGGAGGCGGCCATGGCTGCGGTCGAGACCTGCTTCTCCGGCGCGCTGGGCAGCGGCGGGGTGGTGATCGAGGAGTGCCTGGTTGGCGAGGAGGCGAGCTTCTTCGCCCTGGTCGATGGCAGCCACGCCCTCCCCCTCGCCTCCGCCCAGGACCACAAGCGCGCCTTCGACGGCGATCGAGGCCCCAACACCGGCGGCATGGGCGCCTACTCCCCGGCCCCGGCAGTCACGCCCGAGATCGCGCGCCGCACCATGGATGAGATCATCTGGCCGACGGTGAAGGGCATGGCCGCGCGCGGAACGCCCTACAAGGGCGTGCTCTACGCCGGGCTGATGCTCACGGAAAGCGGCCCCAAGCTCATCGAGTACAACGTGCGCTTCGGCGACCCCGAGACGCAAGCGCTGGTGCTGCGCCTCAAGTCGGACCTGCTCTCCGCGCTCCTCGCCACCGCCGATGGCGTGCTCAAGACCTTCGATGTGCGCTGGTACGACGATGCCTCGATCGCCGTCGTCATGGCCGCCAACGGCTATCCCGCCGACTACCTCAAGGGCAGCGAGATCCGCGGCCTTGACGCGGCGCAGGCGGTGGAGGGCGTGGAGGTATTCCACGCCGGCACGGCGCGGGACGGCGGACGCCTGATCGCCGCGGGCGGCCGCGTTCTGAATATCGCCGCGCGCGGCAGGACACTGGCTGAGGCGCGCGAGCGGGCCTACGCGGCCGTCGGCAAGATCGACTGGCCGGGCGGCTTCTGCCGGTCCGACATCGGCTGGCGGGCGCTGAAGCGGGAGGAGCCGAAGCCATGAGCCAGATGCCCGACCTGCTCCCCGGCTTCGCCGAGCGCCGCATCGCCACTTCGGCCGGCGTTGAGATCCATCTGCGCACGGGCGGCTCCGGGCCGCCCCTGCTCCTGCTGCACGGCTACCCGCAGACCCACGTCATGTGGCACAGGATGGCCCCGGAGCTCGCCAGGCACTGCACCCTCGTCCTCCCAGACCTGCGCGGCTACGGCGCCAGCTCCGCCCCCAGGGGCGACGAAGCGCACACGGTCTACTCGAAGCGCGCCATGGCCGAGGACTGCGTGGCCGTCATGCGGGCGCTGGGATACGAGCGCTTCATGGTGGGCGGCCACGACCGCGGCGGGCGCGTCGCCTACCGCCTGGCGCTGGACCACCCCGAGGCGGTGGCGGCGCTGATACCCGTCGATATCGTTCCGACCGCCGAGGTCTGGCGGCGCATCAAGGCCGAGTCCGCCGTCAGGGGCTATCACTGGCAGTTCCTCGCCCAGCCCTGGCCGTTGCCCGAGACGCTGATCGGCAAGGACCCGGTCTACTACCTTGAGCACACCCTCAAGAGCTGGGCCGGCCCGCGCGACCTTTCCCCTTTCTCGCCCGAGGCGCTGGCGCACTACCGCGCGCTGATGCAAGACCCGGCCTCGGTGCACGCCGTCTGCGAGGACTACCGCGCCGGGGCGGGCATCGACCGCACCATTGACGAGGCGGATCTCTCGGCGGGGCGCAAGATCGCCTGTCCCACGCTGCTCCTGCACGGCGGCTATCTGCCCACCGGCCCGGCCGGCACCCCGCTCGACATCTGGCGCACCTGGTGCACCACGGTGGATGCCGCGATTGTGGCCTCGGGGCACTTCCTGGCCGAGGAGAACCCCAAGGACACGCTGGCGGCGCTGGTCCCGTTCCTTACGGCCAACGCGCTTTCCAGGTGATATGAGGCGGAACAATCCATCTGCGCGACCGCCCTGGCAGTCAAATAAATCGCTCTCTTCTACGTCATCCCGGCGCCGCTCGCCTGCGAAGCGGGCGAGCGGGACCAGGCCGGGACCCATGCGCCTGCGAGCTTGCTCTCGGTTCGGACGGTCGGCATGACGGCTCCGCGGCTGCCGGGCGGCAGCGAAAATGACGGGTGGGAGCGGTTTCTCGGTGCATGGGTCCCGGCCTGTTCCCGCGAGCGCCCTGACGGGCGCCCGCGGCGCCGGGATGACGTTGGTGCGTGGGAAACGCGACGCCCACACCGCACTGATACCGCATGCACCAACTAGCCATAGCGCGATCCACATCGAGCGGAAACCGCTCTGGCGCGGGGCTGCCATGAGCAGGGCTGGACCATCGCCGCGCGTGCATCCCTCGCAGGGTCACCGTCCCGGACGGACCATCTCGGCGAGAACGCGCCCGACGTAGGAGAACGGCTTGTCGAGCCGGAGCAGATAGTTCAGCGGCGGAACGACGGCGGTCGCGGGGGCCAGCCTGAAGGCGAGCCTGAGCAGCTCGGCGCCGCTCCGGCGGCCGCGTACCAGGTCCTTCACGCCGCACCAGTAGGCGCGCTCCGCGAGGCTGCGCTTGCCGAGCCGGTGCAGCCGCTCCGCATCGACCAGGCTGCGGCCCTCGTTGGCGAAGAAGCTCTCCAGCGCGGCGAGGCGCTCGCTCAAGTCCCGCGTCCGCTCGGCCAGGTAGTCGTTCGTCCTGTTCGACCCATGGATGCGCTTGATGCCCTGGACCGCCGGCGTGCAGGCGACACTGCCCAGGCACGCCAGGCGCAGCAGCATCTCGAAGTCGTCGGTGTGCGGCAATTGCGGGCGATAGTGCCCCGCCCGCCTCTGCGCGGAGGTGCGCACCAGGACCATGCCCGCCGCGATATAGCGCTCCGGATTGCGGCAGCGCTCCTCGATGAACTGGCGGCCGGTCGATATCAGCCACGGCGGACCCTCGGCGCCGGGCGCGACCGCCGGCACATCGTCATCGTCGCTCAAGTGCACGTCCGCGCCGTGGGCAAAGCTGGCCTCGGGGTGCTCCTCCATCGCCGCGACCGCGCGCAGCAGGGCTCCCGGCGTCAGCAGGTCGTCGGCGCACAGGACCATGAAGTAGTCGGCCCTTGCCCAGTCCACGCCCTCGTTGAAGGAGGCGTGGGGACCGAGGTTGGTCGCCCGCGTGACAACGTCGATGCGCGCATCCTCGCGGGCGAGCTGCCGCGCGATCGCCACGCTGTCATCCGTCGATGCGTTGTCGATGATGCGGATGCGCACATCCGGCATGCCTTGCGCGAGCACGCTTTCGACGCACTGGCGCAGGTAGCGACCGTACTGGTAGCACGGGATCGCAATGTCGACGCTTGCCATGGGCGCCGTCACCTTGAGGCGGTGCCGCGGGCCGCGCCCGGCCGCCTGGCGGCAGCCTTCAGCCGGCCAAGCGTCTCACGCCCGATCTGGACCACCCGATGCAGCGGACGATCCATGCGCAGCAACCATCCGACCGGCGGGATGAGCGCGGCGCTCGGCCGGCGGTTGAGGCAGAACCTGAGCAGCTGCGCCGCGTCGCCCGCATGGCCGCGGAAGAGATGCGACACGGCCGACCAGTAGGCGTGCTCGCCGAGGCGGCGGACGGCCAGCTTCAGCATGGCGTCGGCGCCCGGCACGAAGCGGCCTTCGTTGCTGAAAAAGCTCACGAATGCGGCCTCGCGCTCGGTGAAGTCGCGCACCATGTTGCTGCGGTAGTCCTCCGACATCTGCAGGCTGTGAATGCGGCGGACCCCCTGCACGGTGGAGATGCTGCCGACATCGCCCACCGAGGCCAGGCGCAGCCACATCTCCAGATCGTCGGTGTAAGGCAGCGACGGCCGGTAGTAGCCGATCCGCTTCTGCATGGACGTTCGCCGCACCACGGTGGGCGCGCCGACATGGTTTGTGGGGAAGCGGCAGATCTGGGCGATGAGCTCGCGGCCCGCAGCGAGCCGCCACGGCGCCTCCTCGGAATGCTCCGGGAGCACCTGCATGGTGCCGTCGGAAAGGCGAAAGGCCTCGATGCCGTAGGTGAAGCTGACCTCGCGATGTGCCTCCATGCAGGCGAGTGCCCGCGCCAGGCACCCCGGCGCGAGCAGGTCGTCGGCGTCGAGCAGCACGAAGTACTCGGCCGATGCCCAGTCGATGCCCTCGTTGTAGGAGGCCGTCGCTCCGACATTGCGGGGATGGGCGACCACCTCGATCCGGCTGTCCTCGGCGGCGAGCTGGCTCGCGACCTCCAGGCTGTTGTCCGTCGAGGCGTTGTCGATGACGAGAACCCGGATATCGCCGATACTCTGGCTCAGGATGCTGTCGACGCACTCGCGCAGGAACCGTCCGTGCCGATAGCACCGCACGACCACGTCTATGCCTGCGTTCCGCATCTCGTTCTCCCGGTATCCTACCCGATGTTGGTGCGAGCGATTGTGGTGTGCATCGCCGCAAAGACCGGCCTTCGCCGCGGCAGGGCTGCGAGCTCGCCTTTGCGGCAGGCGCCGACGACGGCCAGGGCAATGAAGAAGACAAGACCGGGATCGGCGAAGCCGCCGGAGGCGCTGGCAGCAGCCAGCGAGGCGAGCGCGGCGGCGCGCGCGCCGGAGACGAGCGCCAGCGCTTGCCGATCCACGGCCTGGGGGACCGGCGAGACCAGATCGCGCAGCAGCACGCCCACGAGCACCGCCATCAGCAGCGCGCCGGCGATGCCGAGCTGAGAGACGACCGCCACCGGCCAGCTTGACGCGCGCGAGCTGCCGAGGCCCACGCCGAGGCCGAACGTATCGAGGAAGGCCTGCAGGCTCTGGACGTTCCAGTAGAGACGCTCCTCGGCCGACCCGGAGGCGGACTTGTTGAGCACCATGGCCTCGAACAGGCGGACGAGGGGATCGAACAGGTGCTCGTCGAGGAGATAGAGCGACAGAACCACGATGATCGCCATCCAGACGAACGCGAGGACCAGGAGATCCTGGCGGGAAAAGCGCCCCCGCAATGCCGAGAGCGCCATCCACGCCGCCGCAACGCAGGCGACGATGGCGAAGCCCGCGTAGGCGGTGCTCGACGTGGAGAGAAGGAGCAGGGCCAGGAGCACCAGCGTCAGCAGCAGCACGGACCGGGAGCGGCTGGTCCGCCAGTAGGCGAAGCTGAACGCCAGGCAGGACAGCGTGGCCCCGCCGAAGGCGGAGGCCTCCGAGAAGCCCCCGGCGATGCGCCAGAACCCGGCCTCCTCCACCTCCACCAGGTAGGCATATGTGGCCGTCCGCACCGGTTCCAGCAGATCGCCGGCGCCCATCAGCTTGCCCGCCAGATCGATCGCGCCGAGGCTCGCGTGGATCACGGCCCAGGCCAGGAAGCCCCGGCGCACGGCGTCGCGCTGTCCCTTCTCGACGAGCGATACGGCGAACGCGAAATAGGTGAGCGCCGCCAGCACGAAGTAGCCGGTCTGCGTGATGTTGGCCGAGGTGGGAGCCAGCGGCAGCTCCTTGACGCCCTCGGGGGTGGAGACGAGCACGGTGGTCTGTCCAAGAAACAGGCGGGGGAAGAGCACGGCACCGGCAACGGCGCAGACAATCAGCGCCACCACGACCCAGGCTGTCCCGTGGCAGGAGAGGACGTACGCCAGACGGTCGGCGACGCCGCGGCTCAGCGCCACGCAGACGAGGAGCAGGAGGACGAACGCAACGTAGATCAGCGGCGACGATCCTCCGAGCGCGCTCAGCGTCCCCAGCGCGGTCGAGCCGAACGGAAGGGACATGAAGAGGCCGATCACGACAGCCGCTCCCAGCCGGCGGCCGAGCGCCAACAGGGCGAGGACGAGCAGAAGACCGGGTATGGACGGTTCCATGCCGCGCTGCCTGGCAAGACCGCGCCCTTGGACACACTGCGGCCGGCAGGCCGATGTCTCCAGAGGGCGTCGTTTGACCGCTCGCGGGAAGCCCCTGGCATGACGCAGCCATGGCGTGTGCCACGGATTGTGGCGCCCGCGAGAGTCCCCGATTGTGTCCGATCGCCCTTAACCGGGGTTTAAGCCGGCCGCGGTCGCAGGCGCGATCCAAGTCGCGGCGTGTGCGCGAAGGTGGCAGGCGCGACCGCCCGACGGCCTCAGGGCTTTCCCGCCTTGAGCTTGCACGCCATATTGGGCATCACCTACAACTGCATGGCTTGGCAATCGTAGGGGTTGCGCGTGGAACGCAGAGCCTTGTGCCTGTTGGGTGCTGTGATGATCGGGTTGGGCGCGACCGGCGCTGCCGATCCCGCAGCGGCGGAGCGTGCCCCTGCCTCGGAGGCGGAGCGGGCCTTCGGCAAGCTCGGGACGGCGCATCTGCCCGTTCACGCATCGGCGGAGGAGGAGCAGGCTTACGGCAAGCTCGGAACGGCGCACCAGCCCGTTCACGTATCGGCGGAGGATGGGCTCGACCAGCGGCTCGCCGCCCGTGGCATGAAGATCGGCAGTCCGCTCATGATCCGCATTTTCAAGGCGGAGGCGGAGCTGGAGGTGTGGATGAAGGCTGGAGAGCGCTTCGAGCTGCTCGCCACCTATCCGATCTGCAACTGGGCGGGGACGCTTGGACCCAAGCTCAGCGAGGGCGACCGGCAGAGTCCGGAGGGACTCTACGCCATCGGTCGGCGCCAGCTGCACTCCAGCGCGCGCTGGCGGCGCTCGCTGGACATCGGCTATCCCAACGCCTTCGACCGGGGCCACGCCCGCACCGGCTCGTCCGTCCTGGTGCACGGCGGCTGCACCTCGACAGGCTGCTTCGCCATGACCGATCAGGTCATGGCGGAGGTTTTTCGCCTGAGCCGTGCGGCCCTATGGAACGGCCAGAGGGGCATTGCCGTGCACATATTTCCGTTCCGCATGACGTCAGAGAACATGGCGGCCCACGCCGACAGCCACTGGCAGGGCTTCTGGGCCAACCTCAAGGAGGCCTACGACCTGTTCGAGCGCACGCGGCTGCCGCCGACGGTGAGGGTGTGCGCCCACCGCTACGTCGTGAGCGAGGCCGGCGGCGATGGCGGCTGCCCGGCCGGTGTCGTCGCCACGGCCGTCAAGGGCCCGCTGGCCGCGCCGAAGGGCCGCGCCGCTGGCGCCAAGGTTGTCAGCCACCGGCCGGGGCGCAATGCGAGGAAAGCCTACGCGGATGCCAGGAAAGCGCGCTTGGCGACCAGGGCCAGTCGGGTCAAGCCGGCCAAGCACCGGCACGTGCAGGCGGTGGGCTACCGCAAGCTGCCGAGGTAGTGGGCGAGCGCACGGATGTCCCGGTTGGAGACCTGGTACATTACGCCGTTCATGCTGGTGTCGACGCCGTAGCGCTTCCCGTCGCGGTACTCCGTCAGGCTCTTGACCAGGTAGTCGAGGCGCTGCGGTATCAGCCGGGGGATCTGCTGGTGGCCCTCGAATTGCGCGCCATGGCATGAGACGCAGCGTAGCCGCTCCGCCAGCTCGGCCCCGCGTGCCACCGCCGCCCGGTCCACGGCCTCGTCGCCCGGCTCCGGGATGAGCCTGGCATAGTGCTCCGCCAGCGCGACGATCTCGTCGTCCTTCAGCCCCTTGACAAACGGCTCCATGGCCTCGACCCGGCGCAGCTTCTCGCGCATCAGGATCAACTGGTTGGTGAGGAACAGCGCGGGCTGGCCGGCGAGCGAGGGCACGTTCTCGGTTCTGGAGCTGCCGCCCTCGCCGTGGCAGGCGCCGCATGCCTCAAGACGCTCCTCAAGCGTCTGGGCTGTGGACGCGCCGGTCCACAGCCCGGCGATTGCGGCCGCGCCGATCGCGAGTAGAAGCGCTCGCGATCGGCGCGTTTGCATGGCAATTGCCATCACGCGGCGGCTACTTCTTGGCGTAGGTCACGCGGTAGATGGCGCCGTTCTGCTCGTCGGAGACGAGCAGCGAGCCGTCGGGGAGCTGGTGCACGTCCACCGGCCGGCCCCAGAAGGTGTTGGCCTTCGCATCAAGAAAGCCCGTCATGAACGGCGTGATGGTGGCCTTGCCGCCGCCGACCTTCGCCTGCGCCACGTCGAAGCCGAATTTCTGGTCGCGGTTCCACGAGCCGCGGCGGGCGATGAAGGCGGTGTTCTTGTAGGCCGCCGGGAACATGCCGCCCGTGTAAAAGCGCATGCCGAGCGTCCCTGCGTGCGGGCCCATGACGGCGGCGGGCAGCGTCACCCCCGCGCACGGAGCGGGCCGCCTGACCGTGGTGTCGGGCACGCCCTGGGCGTGGCAGTAGGGGAAGCCGTAATGCGCGCCCTCCATACCCTTGGCCACGCGGTCCAGCTCGTCCTCCGGACCCTCGTTGCCCACCCAGTCGGGGCCGTTGTCCGTGAACCACAGCTCCTTGGTGACGGGATGCCAGTCGAAGCCCACCGAGTTGCGCACGCCGCGCGCCACGATCTCGATCTTGGAGCCGTCGAGGTTCTGGCGCCGGATCAGGCCGTGCATCCCGGTGTTGATCTCGCACACGTTGCAGGGTGAGCCGATGGCGATGTAGAGCTTCTTGTCGGGCCCGATGGCGGCGTACTTCCAGTTGTGGTGCGTTGACTCCGGCAGGTTGATCTTGTCGCTGATGTCGGTCACCGCCGGGCTGTCGAGCTTGTCCTCGATACCGTCGAGCTGCAGCGCCTTGTCGATGGTCATGACGTACAGCGCGCCGCCGTGGAAGGCGAGGCCGTTCGGCATCTTCTCGCCCTCGACGATGGTCTTGACGCTGCGCTGGCCGTCCTTGTCGGTGACCGCGTAGACCCTGCCGATGACGCGCGTGCCGACGAAGATCGTCCCCTTGTCGCCGCGCGTCAGGGTGCGTGCCCCCGGAATCCCATGCGCCCACAGCTCCACCTTGAAGCCGGCGGGCACCTTGATCTTGTCGACCGGGATCTTCTCGGCCGGCGTGACCGTCAGCGGCGAGGGATGCGGCTTGAGGCTCAGGCTCTGCTTGGTCTTGGCTATCAGCGCCTTGGAGGTGTCGAGCGGATTGGCGTCGGGGCCGCTGGTCGGCCGCGGCGGCTGTTGGGCACCGACCCACGCCGCCGGCGCGGCCACCGCCAGCGCGGCCAGCCCGATGGCGGCGGTGAGCCTTGCTGTGGAACATCCGATGCTTCGCATATGGCGTCCTCCCGATGACTTTGCTCGTCTCATGCCGGGCGGCGCGTTGTGGTTGCGTCCCCCAGCCGGCGAGAATACGCGAGATGGCGTCCTGCTGCCAATCGTCACCGTCCTGAAATGTGGTGCCTGCGCAACCGGGCTTGACGACCTCGCTTGACAATCTCGCGAGGCTTGGAGGACCGTGCCGTGGTAGGATTGCAACCGAGGCATCTGCGGAATATCGGCCGGCTTGGTCAGCAAGGACCCCCTTGAGCAAGCCTCCGGCCCTTCCCAACGCCTGAGATGCCGGCCACATGAGACTGCCGCCCCAGGGGAGAGAGACATGCGCGAATACACGCCCGAGAACATCACGGACGCCGTCATCGAGCAGATGTCGACGACGCCCGACCCGCGCATGAAGGAGATCATGGAGGCGGCGGTGCGCCACCTGCACGGTTTCGCGCGCGAGGTGAATCTGACGCCGGCCGAGTGGATCAAGGGCATCGAGTTCATGACCAAGGTCGGGCAGATGTGCACCCCGGCGCGGCAGGAGTTCATCCTGCTGTCGGACACGGTGGGGCTGTCGGCACTGGTCAATATCATGCACGACAAGACCAAGATGGAGGAGGCGACTGGCGCCAGCCTGCTTGGTCCCTTCTTCCGTGAGAGCACGCCGCAGCTCGAGCACGGGGCCAGCATCGCCAAGATGGACAAGGGCGGGCAGGAGGTCGTCCTCTACGGCCGCATCACCAACGCCCAGGGGCAGCCGCTGCCCAACGCCATGCTCACGGTCTGGCAGACCGCGGCGGACGGCCGCTACGATATCCAGAACAGCCTGGAGGAGATCGACTGCCGCGGCATCTTCTTCGCCGATGCGAACGGCAACTACCTGGTGCGCACGGTGCGCCCGCTCGGCTACTACATCCCGCTCGACGGCCCGGTGGGGGCGATGGTGATGGCCCAGAAGCGCCACGGCATGCGGCCCGCGCACATCCACTTCCTGGTGGCGGCGCCGGGCTATCGCGAGCTCGTCACCGCGCTCTATCTCGCTGGCGACCAGCATCTGGAGGACGACGTGGTGTTCGGCGCTTCCGGCGACCTGGTGGTGGAGGTCAACGACAGCGACCCGGCCTCGCCCGTCAAGGGCCTGCCCAGCGTGCACTTCGACTTCAGCCTGGCGCGCGAGACCGAGGCCGACAAGAAGGCCGGCCGCGTCGGTGCCGACCCCGCCCAGGTCACGAAGTCCGGCCAGCCCACAGGCCCCTACGGCGCCCCTCCCCCGGAGGTTCTCGCCGCCGACCAGAGGAAGGGCGGCTTCCTGGGCGCCCTGTTCCGCAAGTAGGCTTGGGTCGGTGGAATGGGGCCAGACCCTGCGGGTCTGACCCCGGCGCACAACGGGCGGAAATCCGTAGGGTGCAATAGCGCGATAGCGCGTATTGCACCGATCCTCTCTCCACAGGTGCGGCGATGGCATCGGTGCAATGCGCTCCGCTTATTGCAGTGCGCCTCGAAGGCGCGGAAGACCAGTGGATAGGGGGGCCGCGTGAGGAACCAGACATTCCGCGACTTGCGGCAGGACGATATTGACTGGCTCGCCGCCCAGCGCGGCCGAATAGAAGCGCTGCTCGAAGGCAACTCAGACGCCCTCGCTAAATATCAGACTGATCCAGGCAAGCTCGGCGTCATTCGGGCTGTTCTCGACGCAAAGGCGTTTCAACCTGATCAGAGGTTCGAGCTGCAAGGCCTTGGCGTCATCCTCGGCGACGTGCTTGCCAGTCAGTTGAAGCTGGACTGGAGGATGGTCGAGGACGAGCACGGGGCCAGTCCCTGCCTGGTGCTGAAGGGGACGTCTATCGTCCTCTTCCCCCAGACCATGATCTCGAAGCGCATCGAGCGCGGCGAGCAGGTGGACGTGTTCGCTCTTTTCAATGCGATCGTCGCAGGAGTGGAGGAGACCCGCGCGAAGGGCACGTAGTCCGCTGCCCGCCCTCACCCCCGCTCCGGCAGCGCCCCCGGCCTGAGCTTGCGCGCCAGCGCATTCAGCACGCCGTTGACGATCTTGGGTTGTCGCCGGCGAAGAAGGCGTGGGCACCGGCACGCCCGTCCTTTCGATCAGCTCAATGGTCGACATCCCGCCGCGGCAACGATGGGCCTGCGGATAGAACGCGGCCTCGGAATGGATGGGTCTGCGCTTTGCTCGGCCCCGAGATGACAACAGACAGCGCACCAGCGATGGGGATTTCGCAGCGGCCCCGGCAGATAGCTACGTCGGACACCCAGGGCAGACCCGCAGAGAAGCGCAGACTCAAAGAAACCGGATCGCCAGCCGCAATATCCCCTGCTTCACGGCGGACTTGTGCGGGCTGGCGGTCCACTTCGAGCTCAGCACCTCCTGGCGGTTGGCGAGATACCAGTCGTAGCTGGCGATCATCGCCTCCTCGTTGGAGTAGACGGGGCGCCAGCCCAGCTCGTTCACTGCGTCGGCGATGTCGAAATAGTTCGGCTTGCCGTAGGCCATGTAGTGGTAGGCGCCCAGCGGGGAGAGGCCGGCCCTGCTTGCCCCGGCCATCAGCCAGCGCACCGGGGCGTCCGGCACGGACCTCACCCTGGAGCCGGTGCCGGCGTGGCGGCACAGCGCCTCCAGCACCTCGCGCATGCTGGCGAACCGGTCGGTGCCGATGTTGTAGACCTGCGGCCCGGGGCGGTGGGCGGCGAGGATGGAGGCGTCGGCGAGGTCGAGAGCGTGGATGAACTGGAAGCGGTTGTGGCCGCTGCCCATCACGGGCACGTTGCGGCCCTCCCTGATCCACTCGAACAGCATCTGGAAGATGCCGAGCCGGCCGTGGCCCAGGATGGTGCGGGGCCGGATCATGGTGACGTCGAGGCCGCGCTCGATGAAGTCGAGGCACAGCCGCTCGGAGGCGACCTTGGTGCGGCCGTAGGGCTCGCATGGGCTAGGCTTGGTCGAGCGTCGGATCGGCAGCTCGGAGGGGATGCCGAAGACGGCGGTCGAGGAGGTGAAGATGACCTTGCGCACGCCGCAGTCGAGGGCCGCGGAGAGCAGGTTGCGGGTGCCGTCGAGGTTGACGGTGCGCATCAGCTCGGGGTCCTTCGACAGCGGCTGCTGCGCGACGTTGTGGTAGACCGCGTGGATGCCCTCGCAGGCGCGCCGCACGGCGGAAGCGTCGCGGATGTCGCCCCGATGGAAGTCGACGGCTGCGAATTCATCGTCGGCCGGCGTCAGGTCGAAGTTGCGCACGCTGTCGCCGCGCGCGAGCAGCCGCTCCACCAGCAGGTGCCCGAAGAACCCCGACCCGCCCGTCACCAAGGCTCTCATGCAAATGTCTCCGAGTAGGAAAGCCGGCGGCGGAATTTGAGGTGTTGCGCGCGCCACAACGTCCCCTCCCCCCTTGTGGGGGAGGGACAGGGTGGGGGGGATTGCAGAACATCGAAGGTCGGGGTTCCCCCCACCCCTAGCCCCTCCCCACAAGGGGGAGGGGAATCCGGTCGCAGCTGCGGAGAACGATTCAAACCATCCGGAATGAAGGGTGCGAG
>JBAPMW010000925.1:0-2202 GCA_049278815.1 Hyphomicrobiaceae bacterium | reverse complement strand
GCCACATGCCTCACGAGTTGAAATTCACCCCCCTCGACCTCAAGCGCATCGCCCCCGACGGCACCTTCTCCGGCTACGCCAGCCTCTTCCACACCGAGGACATGGGCCGCGACATCGTCCTCCCCGGCGCCTTCCGCGACAGCCTCAGGCAGCGCGGCCCCGCCGGCATCAAGCTGCTCTACCAGCACAACCCCTCTGAGCCGATCGGCGTCTGGGAGAGCCTCAAGGAGGACTCCCGCGGTCTCCTCGCCAAAGGCCGCCTGATGCTCGCCGTCGCCCGCGCCCGCGAGGTGCTGGCCCTCATGCGCGCCGGCGCGCTGGACGGCCTCTCCATCGGCTTCCGCGCCGTCACTGGCAAACGCGACGCCCGGACCGGCATCCGCCGCCTCGCCAGGATCGACCTCTGGGAAATCTCCATCGTTACGTTCCCCCTCCTCCCCGAAGCCCGCGTCGCGCACGTGAAGTCAAGTACGGAGCGTCGCCTCCTCGCCACCATCGCCGACGCTACGCGCCAGGTGCGCCGTTCGATCGGGTGAGATGGTGAGTGGTGAGATGGTGAGTTTAGGCTGGTGCTTGTGGCGTCGGTGGGGACAAGGACCAGGACGTTCATCGGTGACCTCTGGCGATCGGTAGCCCGCGACGCCTCTTAGGATCGACTCAGGATTCGCCGCTTATCTTCTCACCGCACACCGAGCCGGGCGTTTGCCTTTCTCATCGAGGCTGGAAATCCAGCCACACCGCCTGCTGAGCGTCAAACAGAGCCACTTCTCAACTCGCCTCGTACTTGTCCCGCACCCTCTCCGCGCATAGCGCGCCAAATCTCACCATCTCACCACTCACCATCTCACCGAGAAAGGAAAACCGGCATGCAGCCCGACACCCTCGAATCCGCCTTCGGCGACTTCATGCGCACCTTCGAGGCCTTCAAGGAGGGCAACGACGAGCGCTTGGCGCAATTGGAGCGCCGCTCCTCGTCCGACATCGTCACCGGCGAGAAGGTCGACCGCCTCAACCGCGCCCTCGACGAGACCAGGCGCGTCGTCGACGACCTGGCGCTGAAAGCCGCCCGTCCCCACCTCGGCGGCCCAGGCATCCCCGGGCCCCGCTCCACCGCCGCCCTCCAGCACAAGGCTGCCTTCGACGCCTACGTCCGCACCGGCGATACCGCCCAGCTGCGCGACCTCGAAGCCAAGGCCCTCTCCATCGGCTCCGATCCCGACGGCGGCTATCTCGTCACCGAGGAGCTGGAGCGCGCCGTCAACCGCGGCGTGCGCAACGTGTCGCCGATCCGCGCCATCGCCCAGGTGCGCCGCGTCTCGGGCTCGGTCTACAAGAAGCCGTTCGCCGTCACCGGTGCCGAATCCGGCTGGATCGCCGAGACCGCCGCCCGCCCCGAGACCGATACGCCCACGCTGGCCGAGCTCGCCTTCCCCACCATGGAGCTCTACGCCATGCCGGCCGCCACCTCGGCCCTCCTCGACGACGCCGCGGTCGATATCGACGAGTGGATCGCCGACGAGGTGCGCCTGAGCTTCGCCGAGCAGGAGGGCACCGCCTTCGTCACCGGCAACGGCACGGCCAAGCCCAGAGGCTTCCTCGACTACACCAAGGTCGCCAACGCCTCCTGGACCTGGGGCAACATCGGCTACGTCACAACCGGCCAAGCGGGCGCCTTCCCCGCCACCGACCCCGGTGACAAGCTGATCGACCTCGTCTACACGGTCAAATCCGGCTACCGCGCCAACGGCAGCTTCGTCTTGAACCGCGCCACCCAGGCGGTGGTCCGCAAGATGAAGGACGGCGACGGCAACTACCTCTGGCAGCCCGCGGCCAAGGCCGGCGACGCCTCCACGCTGATGGGCTTTCCGGTCGCCGAATCCGAGGACATGCCCGACATCGCCGCCGACAGCTACGCGATCGCCTTCGGCGACTTCCGCCGCGGCTACCTCATCGTCGACCGCGCCGGCATCCGCATCCTGCGCGACCCCTACAGCTCCAAGCCCTACGTGCTCTTCTACACGACCAAGCGCGTCGGCGGCGGCGTCCAGGACTTCGACGCGATCAAGCTCCTGCGCTTCAGCGTCTAGACCCTGCGGGTCTAGACGCCGTGAGATGGTGAGATCGTGAGATGGTGAGTGTCAGGTCGCGCTTGTTACGCCCGATGGCGTTCACCCTGAAGGATGGAAACCGGACCCCGTAGCG
>JBAPMW010000924.1:0-17829 GCA_049278815.1 Hyphomicrobiaceae bacterium | reverse complement strand
CGACACGCCGGTCGGCGGTGTGCTGGCGGACCTGCTCCAGAGCGAGGAGCTCGGCGCCAAGCACCGCGTCTCGGCCATGAGCGACACGGACTATGTGCGTTGGCTCTATCGCACTCTGCTCGGCCGCGAGCCCGACGGCGCCGGCCTGGCGAGCTACACGTCCGCGCTGGGGGCGGGCGCGATACGCCGGGCCGATGTGCTGGCGAGCCTCGTCGGCTCGGCCGAGCTCCGCATCCGCCACCCGCTGCTGTTCCCGACGGCGAGCCTTGCGGGGGAGTAGCGCCTCACCGGATCGATGCGGCGCTCACGGTCGCGATGCCGAGCGCGGCGAAAGCAGGGCCCAGGGCGGTGTCCCTACGGGGTCTCGGCATCGACACGGCGCCTCAGTCGGGAGAGGCAAGGCACCCCTGCGCATGCATGCGGCGAGGGCGCACAATTTCCTTCCCGAGTGTGGCGCCCCGATCCTAGTAGAGGCCTCTCAAGCATCGTAGCCGTGACTACTTCCACCGCAAACCCACCGAGGAGCTCTCATGCCTAGGTTCCCGCGATCGTCCTGGGCCGGCATGCTCGTTCGCAGCGCGATGCTGGCCGTCGCCGTAGTCTGCGCCAGCACAGCCCTCGCCACGCCGGCTCTGGCCGCGAAACTCAGGTTTGGCCCGATCGAAAATCTCACCAAAATCCAGGATACCGACATCAAGAGCCCCAAGGGCGAGGCGCTCTATTTGGGCTACCTGTTCACGCACCACTCATTCGTATTGCCGTACTATACGACGGACGACGGCTACGTTCTGGGTGTGGTCGGCGCTAAGACCTACTATCCGCTCGAGCCGGACCTGCTGAAGAAGCTCCAGGTCCAGAAGCTCCTGCCCAATCCGCTGCCGCCTTACAGCATCTCATGGATAGACTATCTGTTCGGCTACATTCTCTGGTTCACCCTGGTCGGGGTCGCCATCGCCATGGCGTACACCTACCTGAAGCAGCGCCGTCAGAGCCAAGTTGGCCGGACTGTATGAGAGTAGCAAAGCGTCGCCTGAGTCGCGCCAGCGTCGAAGACTGGATTGATTGACCGCCGGCGCGCGAGGGGAGGAACGCCCCGAAGCGTCATGCGCAATAAGCCGATCGTATCGCACCGGCGTGGGGAGGCGAGGGGCCGACTATAACCTGTTCTATCCGATCGCCTCGGCGCTCACGGTGGCGATGCCGAGCGCGGCGAAGCTCTCGCGCGTCGCCTTGACGGAGCCGCCGACGTCGATGCCGCGGCAGGCGTCCTCGATCACCACCACTTCGAAGCCCTCGCGCCTGGCGTCCTCCGCCGAGTAGCGCACGCAGAAGTCGAGAGCGAGGCCTGCGACGAAGACCCGCTCGATGCCGCGCTCGCGCAGATAGCCGGCGAGGCCGGTCGGCGTCTTGCGGTCGTTCTCGAAGAACGCCGAGTAGGAATCGATATGCGGCCGGAAGCCCTTGCGGATCACCAGCTGCAGGTTCGGCAGGGCCAGGTGGGGATGGAACTCGGCGCCGTCCGTGCCCTGCACGCAGTGGTCGTGCCACAGGATCTGGCGGCCGTACGCCACCTCGACGGTGTCGTAGGGCTGCTTGCCGGCATGCGAGGACGCGAAAGAATGATGCCCGGCCGGGTGCCAGTCCTGCGTCGCTACGACGTGATGGAAGCGGTGCGCGAGCCGATTGATGACTGGCACCACCTTGTCGCCCTCCGGGACGGCCAAGTTGCCGCCGGGGCAGAAGTCGTTCTGCACATCGATCACCAGCAGCACGTCGCTGTCGCCGATGGTCATCCCGTCCTCCTGTAGGTTGGGTCGAGTTCCCATGCGCGCGGAGCGCGCACATATGGTTCATGAAACGGGTCCCCCCTTGGCGAGCGGAGTGCCCGCGGTTGGGCTAGCATGGCGTTGCCGCCGGCACAAAGGTCGGTTTCGCTTGGTGCTGTGAGCCCGTGGTCGAGTTTGGCCTGAGGACCTGTCGAGCACCTATGAGTGTTGCCCTGAGCACGTCGGGTAGACTTCGTTTTTCCAGGTCCTCGCGCCGGCGGCATGGATCTTCGCTTCTGAGGAGGTAGCGATGAAGGTTCTGCATCGATGCTGCGCTGGCCTCGACATTCACAAGCTGGAGGTGGTGGCGTGTGCCCGGGTGCCCGTCGGCCGCAAGGTGGTGCACGAGGTGCGCCGGTTCGGCACCACGACGCGGGAGCTGATGGCGCTGGCGGCGTGGCTCACGAGCCTCAAGGTCACGCACGTGGCGATGGAGGCGACCGGGGGTCTACTGGAAGCCCGTGTGGCACATTCTGGAAGCCGATTTCACGCTGATCCTGGCCAATGCGCAGCACGTGCGCGTCGTGCTGAAAGCGCGCCTTCGGCACGACGTGCCGGGCCGCAAGAGCGACGTGAATGACGCGACCTGGATTGTCGACCTGTTGGCGCACGGCCTGATTGCGTCGAGCTTCGTGCCGCCGCGGCCGATCCGGGAGCTGCGCGACCTGACGCGGACGCGCCGGCAGGCGGTGGGCGAGGCGGTTCGCCACCAGCATCGCATCGAGAAGGTGCTGCAGGACGCCAACATCAAGCTGTCGTCGGTTCTGAGCGATCCGATGGGCGTGAGCGGGCGTCGCATGCTGACGGCGATGGCTGCCGGCGAGACCGATGCGGCCAAGCTTGCCGAGCTCGGCAGCCCGCGGCTGCAATGTGGGCGCGCAGCGCTGATTGAGGCGCTGTCGGGTCGGTTGAGCGAGCACCATCGTTATCTCATCGGCTGGCATCTGCGGCTGCTCGATGAGATCGAGGCCAAGATCGCCGAGCTCGATCAGCGCATCGAGGCGCAGGTCGCCCCCTTTCGCGCCGCCGTCGAACGTGTGACGGGCGTGCCCGGCATCAAGGAGGTGGCGGCGGCGGCGATTATCGCCGAGATCGGTGCGGACATGAGCATCTTCCCGACAGCTGGCCATCTGTTGAGCTGGAGCCGCATCGTGCCCCGGCCCGACGAGAGCGCCGGTAAGAAGCGCTCGCGGCGCGTCAAGAAGGGCGGCGCCTGGCTCAAGCCGGTGCTGGTGCAATGCGCGCGGGCCGCGGCGCGCAAGCGGGGCAGCTACTACGGCGCCCAGTATCGGCGGCTCAAGGCGCGCATCGGCGACCAGAAGGCCATCATCGCCGTGGCAGCTTCGATCCTCACCGCGATCTATCACATGCTGCGCCGTGGCACCGAGCATGCCGACTTGGGGGCTGCCTATCTCACCCGACGCGAGGGCGACAGCAAAGCCATCGCGCATCAGCTCGCCCGGCGCATCCGCGCCTTGGGCTTTCAGGTCGAACTGCGGGCGGCAGCATGACATGCTACAAGTCGCAAGCTTAGTTTCTGGGTAGCGAAGCGAAGACCCAACACAATCCAGGGCACCGCCTTGAAATGTGTTGGGTCTGCCCCCGGCTTTCGCCGGGGTTGACCCAACCTACGGACTGCCCGGTATTCCAATGCTTTACCGATTCATGGCAGAATGCGGTCTATGCCGCTCAAGGAGCCACCCTTCACCGTCGGCATCGAGGAGGAGTATCTCCTCGTCGATCGCACGAGCCGCGATCTGGTCTCAGAGCTGCCGCCGCAGCTGTTCCAGGCGTGCGACACCGCGTTGCGCGGCCAGGTGGAGCGCGAGTTCCTGAGGTCGCAGATCGAGGTGGAGACGCAGGTGCACCGGTCGGTGCGCGCGGCCGGCGCGGAGCTGAGGTCGTTGCGGCAGACGGTGGCGGACCTCGCGGGCCGGCACGGGCTCGCCCCCATCGCCGCCTCCACCCATCCCTTCGCGCGCTGGGGCGCGCAGGAGCCCACCGATCGGGAGCGGTACCGGTCGATCGCGCAGGACCTGGCCGGTGTCGGCCGGCGGATGGTGTTCTGCGGCATGCACGTGCACGTCGGCATCGACGACGACGAGCAGCGCATCGATCTCATGAACCAGGCACGCTATTTCCTGCCGCACCTCCTGGTGCTCTCCACCTCCTCGCCGTTCGCCGAGGGCGAGGACACCGGCCTCAAGTGCTATCGCCTCGCCGCCTTCAACGAGCTGCCGCGCACCGGCCTGCCGCAGCGCTTCGGCAGCTGGGCGGAGTATCGCGCCACCGTGGACATCCTGGTGCGCAATGCGGTGATCGAGGACGCCAGCAAGATCTGGTGGGACCTGCGCCCCTCCGCCCGCTTCCCGACCCTGGAGATGCGCATCGCCGACGTCTGCACGCTGCTGGACGATGCCGTGTGCGTGGCCGCGCTCTATGTCAGCATCCTGCGCATGCTCTATCGCATCCGTCGCGCCAACCAGACCTGGCGCGCCTACCCGCTGTTCCTGCTGTCCGAGAACCGCTGGCGTGCCCAGAGGTACGGCGTCGGCGGCACGCTGTTCGATTTCGGAAAAGGCGAGCTGGTGCCGTTCGGGGATCTCATCGACGAGCTGCTGGGCATGGTGCGCGAGGACGCCGAGGCGCTGGGTTGCCGGCCGGAGGTGGAGCACGCCCGCACCATCGTCGCGCGCGGCACCAGCGCCGACCGGCAGGTGGCATGCCTGGAGCGGCTGGTCTCGGAGGGGGCCTCGTGCACGGAGGCCTTGCGCGGCGTGGTGGATCATCTGATCGCTGAGACGAGGGTGTAGACGCGGCTGGAGGCGAGATGAAAGACCGGCCGTCAGCGGCTGCGACCGATCGTGATGACCTCGCACGGACGCCGCGGCCTGTCCAAGCTGAGCCGCGTGCGGCCGCCCGGCCTACCCGTGCCGCACCAGATTGTGCAGCCCCGCCTGGCGCACGTCGGTGAGGCCGCACAGCGCCATGGAGACATCGAGCTCCTTGCGGATGCACTCCAGCGCCTTGGCGACGCCGGCCTCGCCCATGGCGCCCAGGCCGTAGATGTAGGCCCGGCCGATGAGGGCGCCCTTGGCGCCCAGCGCCAGCGCCTTCAGCACGTCCTGGCCGCCGCGCACGCCGCCATCCATGAAGACCTCGATGCGGTGACCGACCGCGGCCGCGATCGCCGGCAGCGCGGCGATCGACGAGATGGTGCCGTCGAGCTGGCGGCCGCCGTGATTGGAGACGATCAGGGCATCGGCGCCGCTCGCAGCGGCGAGCTCGGCGTCCTCCGGGTCCATGATGCCCTTGAGGATGAGCCTGCCGCCCCACTCCTCCTTGATGCGCTTCACGTCGTCCCAGTTGAGGGTGGGGTCGAACTGCTCGTTGGTCCAGGAGGCGAGGTCGCGCGTGTCCTTTACACCCGGGGCGTGGCCGACGATGTTGCGGAAGGTGCGGTGCCTGGTGCCGAGCATGCCGAGCCACCAGCGCGGCTTCATGGCAATGTCCACGACGTTGGGGAGCGTCAGGCGCGGCGGGGCGGTGAGGCCGTTCCTGATGTCCTTGTTGCGCTGGGCGAGGATCTGCAGATCGAGGGTCAGGACCAGCGCGGAGCAGCCCGCGGCCTTGGCGCGCGCGATCAGGCGGCTGTTGAAGTCGCGGTCGCGGATCACATAGAGCTGGAACCAGAACGGCGTGCCGGTGGCGCCGGCCACGTCCTCGATCGAGCAGATGCTCATGGTGGAGAGGGTGAACGGCACCCCGGCGGCGGCGGCGGCGCGCGCGGCCAGGATCTCGCCGTCGGCGTGCTGCATGCCGGTCATGCCAACCGGGGCCAGCGCCACCGGCATGGCCACGGGCTGCCCCACCATGGCGGTGGCGAGGCTGCGCTTGGAGAAGTCGATGGCGACGCGCTGGCGCAGGTGAACGCGCTGGAAGTCGGCCTCGTTGGCGCGGTAGGTGCTTTCGGTCAGGGCGCCGCTGTCCGCGTAGTCGTAGAACATCCTGGGCACCCGCCGCCGGGCGAGCACGCGCAGGTCCTCGACACAGGTGATGGGCTGGGGCATCACGGTTCCTCCCGCTTCGGCTGTTTTTTGCGAGTACCACTTACGCCGAACGGGTTGCCGTCCGGGTTCAGACCCGCAGGGTCTGACCCCAACCCTACTCCAACCCTATTTGGTCTTCGGCGGGAAATAGTAGTTCGCCAGGAACGAGTAGGGCGGGAACATGAACCGCCTGGCCGGAACCACTTTCGCGGCGTAGGCCTTCTGCGATTCGTAGACCCGCTTGAAGAACGGATTGACCGCGCTCTGCTCCTTGGCATACGCGTCCCAGGTCTTCAGGAACTCGATCAGGATCTCGCGCGGCGTGGTGAGGATCTGCGTGCCATGCTTGGTCTGCATCTCCTCGATGGCCTCCGCGTTCTGCTTCTGCCACCGCACCCACCACCGCACGAAGGTCTCTGTCGTCGCCGAGCGGATCGCCTCCTGCTGCTGTGCCGGCAGGCTGTCCCACACATCCTTGTTGATGATCAGCTCGCCGATCGAGGCCGACTCGTGCATGCCGAGAACGTAGTGATACTTCCACACCTGCGGCAGACCGAGGCGCAGGTCCTCGATGCCGCCCACCCACTCGGCGCAGTCGATGACCCCGCGCTGGGCCGACGGCACGATTTCGCCGCCTGGCATGTTCACGGTCTGCTGCCCCATGCGCTTGTAGAGCTCGCCGACGATGCCGGTCTGCCGGCACTTCATGCCCTTGAAATCTTCGACGGTTTTAATCGGCCGCTTGAACCAGCCCATCGCCTGCGGGCTCGCCGGCAGGATCGGGAAGGCGATGACGTTGAGCTTCAGCTCCTTCGTGTAGAACTCCCACCACAGATCGAGGCCGCCGCCTTCATAGAGCCAGCCCAGGAAATCCATGTGGTCCATGCCGACGATGCCAGCCGGCGTCGCAGAGAACAGCGTGGCAGCCGTGTTCTTGCCCGTCCAATAGTAAGAGATGCCGTGGCCGCCATCGATGACCTTCTTGCTCGTGGCATCGAGGATCTCGAAGGCCGGCACGATCTGGCCCGCAGCGTTGACCTCGATCTTCAGGGCGCCGCCTGTGAGCTTATCCACGCGCTCGGCGAAGAACTTGAAGTTGTCCTGCAGCGTGAGGCCGGCCGGCCAGGTCGACTGCATCTTCAGGGTCCGCGACTGCTGCGCAGTCGCAGGGACGGCGAGAAGCAGCGTGGCAAGCACCATCACGAGGGCGCATACGCCGGCCGCCATTAATCCCGCGGCGCGGAACCTCCCGCAGCTTGAAGCGGCCCATTGTCTCATTCGTTGCATGCTGATCTCCCTTCGTCTTGACGTGGTGCTGCTCCACCCGGCTTCCGCCCTGGCGTACACCCCCACCTTGGATTGCGGCACACGCTGCCTGGCACGGCGGCGGCACCGGTTCGCAAGTTGTAGCGCAAGACGGGATGCGGCGACCAGATGCCCTCGCCAAGAACCGTCGCATCCTTGACGCAGCGGGCCGCAACCTCAGGTTTCAGGAGGTGCGGCGGATTGGGCGTCAGCCGCAATCCGCCGATGCGCCGGTGAATGGCCCCATTCGGCGGATTACGGGCTTCGCCCTGATCTGCCCTACCCCTTTCGGGCGCGCTGGCCGAACAGGACCTTCTGCGCCTCCTTGTCGTTGGCGAGGTTGTAGGCCGAGCGCAACTCCTCGCCAACCTTGACGGCCTTGGCCACGGCAGGCCGGTCGTGCATGCGCTGGAACCACTTCTCCAGATTGGGAAACTCGGCGATGTCCTGGCCCTGGTTCTTGTACGGCCGCACCCAGGGGTAGGTCGCCATGTCGGCGATGGAGTACTCGCCGGCAAGCCAGGGCCGGTCGGCCAGGCGGATGTCGAGCACGCCGTAGAGCCGGTTCACCTCGTTGGTGAAACGGTCGATGCCATACTGCACCTTCTCGGGGGCGTAGTTGCGGAAGTGGTGGGTGTTGCCGGCGTTGGGGCCGAGATTGGCCATCTGCCAGAACAGCCACTCCTCCACCGCCACGCGCCCACGCTCATCGGTGGGATAGAACTGGCCGGCCTTGCGCCCCAGGTATTGGAGGATGGCGCCCGATTCGAACACCGAGATCGGCCGCCCGCCGGGGCCGTCGGGATCGATGATCGCCGGCATGCGGTTGTTGGGCGAGATGGCCAGGAACTCCGACTTGAACTGCTCGCCCCGCCCGATGTTGACCGCCTTGATCTCGTAGGGGAGTTGGCACTCCTCCAGCATGATGGTGATCTTGTGCCCGTTGGGCGTGGGCCAGTAGTAGAGCTCGATGGGCCGTTGCGGCATGAGGCGGTCCTTCTGACGGTGCTGAGCGCTCGGAGGTTAGCCGCGGGCAGACCAGGGCAAAAGCAACTCTGCGTGACTGGGCGTTGACCTTAAGCGGCGGCGAAAGGGCAGCCGCCATGCTGGTGTCGTTCCGACGTCGGCGTGCTAGTGTGACTCCATCCGAGCTGCTGGAGGTCTGGGAATGACAGCGAAGCCGCAGTGGGACATCAGGAGCGAGGGCCGCGCCTGGAGAGGCGACGAGGCCTGGGATCGCTATCAGCTTACGCCCGAGAAATTCGAGATGATCGACGGAAAGCTCCTGTGGTCCGACGAGGATCGCGAGACGCTGCTCGCGCTCCTCCTTGAGAACGTCGGCGCCGACCGCGCCGTTCAACTTGGAGACCCCGAGGTGTGGCGCGCAGCCGTGGCCAAGCTGCCGCAGCGCAGCTGACCACTTGCGTCAGCCCGGCCTCTGCGCTGGTACCTCGAGTAGCCGCGCCACCCTTGCGCGCCGGTTGACGGGGCTCTGGCACCATTTGATAAAGCTGCCGCGAGACGGTGACGTCACCCAGGCAAGTCCATCCATCCCGCCCCAGAAGCCAACAGAGGCGACCCGAATGCTCTCTGAGAAGGAAAGACGCGCGCGCTGGATGTTGCTGAACATCTGCCTTCTCGGCGGCGCCCTGCTCACCTTCATCGGCATCCGCTACTTCCTGGTGCCGAGCGCGGCGGCCCGCACGTTCGGCGTGCCGGGACGGCCGGCCGGCTTCGAGCTGCACTACATCCTTGGCCTGCGCAACGTCTGGCTGGGGCTGCTGGCCATAGCTCTCGCCCTGATGCGCGAGTGGCGCGCGCTCGCCCTGTGGTTCGCCGGGGCGGTGGTGGTGTGCTTCTCCGACGCGCTGATCGTCACCAGGTCGATCGGCGGCCTGCCGCAGATTGCGTTCCATACGAGCTGCGGCTTCGCCAGCGTGGTCCTGGCGATCCTGTGCTGGCGGACGGCACGCAGGGCGGACAGGGCCTCCATGACGCCGTAGCACCGCTGCCGAGGGGCGGGGCCGGGCGACTTTGCCACGTTCCGCGCCCGGCTGCGGTCATCCTAAAGAGAGGCGACAATCGGCCGATCGCCCCCTATAAGAGCCGCTACCGCCCATTACCCAGCGCCAAGGCAACTTGAGAGCATGGCCGTCCGCAGACTAAGCCCAGACCAGCCCGCCAGCTTCGCGTTCACGCCCGAGAACGCCGCCTGGGCCAAGACAATCACCGCCAGATATCCACCGGGCAAGCAGGCCTCGGCCGTGATCCCTCTGCTCTGGCGCGCCCAGGAGCAGCATGGCGGCTGGCTGCCTGAGCCCGCTCTGCGGCTGATGGCCGACATGCTGGGCATGGCCTACATCCGCGTCTACGAGATCGCCACCTTCTACACCATGTTCCAGCTCGCCCCCGTGGGCCGCAAGGCGCACGTGTGGGTGTGCGGCACCACGCCCTGCATGCTGCGGGGCGCGGAGGCGCTGGTGGAGGTGTGCCGCCGCCGCATCCACCACGATCCGCACCACGTCTCGGCCGACGGTGACTTCTCGTGGGAGGAGGTCGAGTGCCTGGGGTGCTGCGCCAACGCCCCCATGGCGCAGATCGGCAAGGACACCTACGAGGACCTGACGCCGGAGCTGCTTGAGAAGGTGCTCGACGGCTTCGCCAGGGGCGAGCCCCCCAAGCCCGGCCCGCAGACCGGCCGGCAGGCCGCCTGCCCCGAGGGCGGGCCGACCTCGCTCCTCGACTACGTGAAGTAGGAACGCACCGCCGTGGCTCTGCACGACAAGGACCGCATCTTCCGCAACCTCTACGGCTTCCAGGATTGGGGGCTCAACGCGGCCAGGGCGCGCGGCGCCTGGGACAACACCAAGGCGCTGATCGACAAGGGCCACGACTGGATCATCACCGAGGTCAAGAATTCCGGTCTGCGCGGCCGCGGCGGCGCCGGCTTTCCGACCGGCCTCAAGTGGTCGTTCATGCCGAAGAGCGACCCGCGCCCCAGCTACCTCGTCATCAACGCCGACGAGTCCGAGCCCGGCTCCTGCAAGGACCGGGAGATCATGCGCCACGACCCGCATCTGCTGATCGAGGGTGCGCTCCTCGCGTCGTTCGCGATGCGGGCGCATGCCTGCTACGTCTACGTGCGCGGCGAGTTCATGCGCGAGCAGGAGCACCTGCAGGCCGCCGTCGACCAGGCCTACGAGGCCAGGCTGATCGGCAAGGACAACATCCACGGCTGGGACTTCGACCTCTACCTCCACCACGGCGCCGGCGCCTACATCTGCGGCGAGGAGACGGCGCTGCTTGAGAGCCTGGAGGGCAAGAAGGGTCTGCCCCGGCTCAAGCCGCCGTTCCCGGCCAATGTCGGCCTCTACGGCGCGCCGACGACCGTCAACAACGTCGAATCGATCGCCGTGGTGCCCGACATCCTGCGCCGCGGCGCGACGTGGTTCGCCGGCATCGGCAAGCCCAACAACACCGGCACCAAGCTGTTCCAGATCTCCGGCCACGTTGCAAAGCCCTGCGTGGTGGAGGAGGAGATGGGCATCCCCCTGCGTGAGCTCCTGGAGCGCCACGCCGGCGGCGTGCGCGGCGGCTGGGACAACCTGCTCGCCGTGATCCCCGGCGGCTCGTCCATGCCCTGCCTGCCCGCGAACGCCTGCCAGGACCTCACCCTGGATTTCGACACGCTGTCGAAGCTCAAGTCCGGCATGGGCACGGCGGCCGTCATCGTCATGGACAAGTCCACCGACATCATCGCCGCCATCCGCCGCATCGCCTACTTCTACAAGCACGAGAGCTGCGGCCAGTGCACCCCCTGCCGCGAGGGCACCGGCTGGATGTGGCGCGTGCTCCAGCGCATGGAGCGCGGCGAGGCCGAGAAGGGCGAGATCGACCTCCTGTGGGACGTCTCCACCCGCGTCGAGGGCCACACCATCTGCGCCCTGGGCGACGGCGCCGCTTGGCCCGTGCAGGGCCTGATCCGCCACTTCCGCCCCGTCATCGAGGCCCGCATCGATGCCCGCCAGGCGGAGTTGAAGCAGGCGGCGGAGTGAGCGATAAAGTAAGGCGGGTTGGGGCAAGGCCTGCCATTTTCCGCCGCTCTCGGCGCGGCCCTGCCGGCGATCCGCCGCAAGGGCTCTTCCTTTATCGCAGTGTTCATGCACGATGTGGCTTGCCAACTCGTGAGGAGGTGCAGTATTTTATGCAGAACGGAAAGAGTGGGGTTGCTGAAATGGCAAATGAGCCCGACAATCTCGTTCTGATCCAACTCCGCGAGATCCGCGCGACGCAGGCGGAGCATTCGACGCGGTTCGACCAAATCGACAGGCGCTTCAATGACGTCGACAAGCGCTTCGACGAGATGCGGTTGCTCCTCGGCCCTACCATCGGCCTGGGCACCACGGCCTATCTGCGATCGCAGGAATTCGACCAGCGCCACGAGCTCAGCGAAGGGGAGACGCGAAGCCTGCGAGCGCGCATGGACGATCTGGAGCGCCGCGTCACAAAGGTGGAGGAGGAGCGAGACCGCTGAGCTGCTTGGCTCCGCGTCCCCCGATGCGGCAGGACAGTGTCTCTGTGCCACGATGTGCGAGGAGACCCGAATGGCGGACGATCTCGATAAGCTCGTGATTGCACACCTGCGGGAGATCCACGCAGAGTTGCAGGGCATCGGAGCCAAGCTTGAGGATCACGGTTGTCGCCTCGGCAAGCTTGATACACGACTGGACGGCCTCCGGCCGGTCATCGAGCACGCTCTCAGCCTGGCCACCTTGAACCAGATGAAGGTGGGCCAATTGGAGGCCCACCGCGACGTAACTGGCGTCTGGCGAAAGCGAATGGATGAGCGCCTCGACCAGATCGAGCGCCGCATTGAGAAGGTCGAGCAGAAGCTCGGCCTCTGAGGCCCGTCTCCCGCACCGGTGAGGCTGCCCCGCCCTCCGCCCATCCGCATTGCTCCGCCGACGCGCCGCGCATCTCCCCCGCGCCAATTGTCGCCCTAGCGCGTTGTGCGCTGCCCGTGTAGGAAGCGGGGCGAGCCTGGGACGATCCTCGTTCCATCCTGCCCTGCCCCTGCGCGGCGCGAGAGCGGCCAGAGATCTGAATGCCAAAGCAGCTCATCATCGACGGCAAGCCCATCGAGGTCGAGGACGGCCTCACGCTGATCCAGGCCTGCGAGCAGGCCGGCGTCGAGATCCCGCGCTTCTGCTACCACGAGCGCCTCTCCATCGCCGGCAACTGCCGGATGTGCCTGATCCAGGTGGAGGGCATGCCCAAGCCGGTCGCCTCCTGCGCCATGGGCGTCAACGACCTGCCACCCAACAAGGACGGCAGCCCGAAGAAGATCGACACCCGCTCGGCCATGGTGAAGAAGGCGCGCGAGGGGGTGATGGAGTTCCTGCTGATCAACCATCCGCTCGACTGCCCCATCTGCGACCAGGGCGGCGAGTGCGACCTGCAGGATCAGGCCATGGCCTATGGCATGGGCGGCTCGCGCTTCGACGAGAACAAGCGCGCCGTCGAGGAGAAATACTTAGGTCCCCTCATCAAGACGTACATGACCCGCTGCATCCACTGCACGCGCTGCGTGCGGTTCATGACCGAGGTGGCAGGCGTCGAGGAGCTGGGCGCCATCGGCCGCGGCGAGGACATGGAGATTACCACCTACCTCGAGCGTGGCCTGATGTCGGAGCTGTCTGCCAACGTCAATGACCTCTGCCCCGTCGGTGCCCTGACGCATCGGCCCTGGGCCTTCATCTACCGGCCATGGGAGCTGCGCAAGACGGAATCCGTCGACGTGATGGACGCCGTAGGCTCCAACATCCGTGTGGACTCCCGCGGCCGCGAGGTGCTGCGCATCCTGCCGCGCAACAACGATGCCGTTAACGAGGAGTGGATCTCCGACAAGACCCGCTACGTCGCCGACGGCCTCAAGACCCAGCGCCTCGACCGGCCGTATATCCTCAAGAACGGCAGGCTGGAGCCGGCGAGCTGGGGCGAGGCCCTCGATCTCGTCGCCGCCAGGCTGAAGGCCGCGAAGCCTCAGCGCGTCGCCGCCATTGCCGGGGATCTCGCCGGCGCCGAGGACATGTTCGCGCTCAAGGACCTGCTCGCCCGCCTCGGCTGCAGGAACCTCGACTGCCGCCAGGACGGCGCCAGGCTCGACCCCAAGCTCGGCCGCGCCAGCTACCTTTTCAACTCGGGCATCGAGGGTATCGAGCAGGCCGACGCCATCCTGCTGATCGGCACCGATCCGCGGCTGGAAGCGACCCTCGTCAACGCCCGCATCCGCAAGCGCTGGCGCCAAGCCGGCATCCCCGTGGGCCTGATCGGGCAGCGGGCGGACCTCACCTACCCCTACGAGTACCTGGGCTGCGGCCCGCAAACCCTCGCCGAGGTGCTGGACGGCAGGCACAGCTTCGCCGGGGTGCTCAAGGCCGGCAAGCGGCCGATGGTGATCGTCGGCGCCGCGGCCGCCGCCAGAGCCGACGGTGCGGCGGTGCTCGCCGCTGCCGCCAAGATCGCCCTGAGCCTCACTGAGGCCAAGGACGCCGGCTGGAACCCCTTCAACGTGCTCCACTGCGCCGCATCCCGCGTCGCCGGCCTCGACCTCGGCTTTGTGCCCGACAACGGCGCGCTGGACCTCATGGGACTCGATCTCGTCTACCTCCTCGGAGCCGATGAGATCGACGTGAAGCGTCTTGGCGGCGCCTTCGTCGTCTATCAGGGCAGCCACGGCGACGCTGGCGCCCAGCGCGCCGACGTGGTGCTCCCCGGCGCTGCCTACACCGAGAAGGCCGCCACCTACGTCAACACCGAGGGCCGCGCCCAGGCCGGCGCCCGTGCCGTGTTCCCGCCGGGCGATGCCAAGGAGGACTGGGCCATCGTCCGCGCCCTTTCGGCGCGCGTCGGCCACCCGCTGCCCTACGATACGCTGCCGGCGCTGCGTGCGGCGATGTACAAGGTGGCCCCGGCGCTGGCCCGGCTCGACTCCATCGCGCCGGCCGAGACGAAGGGCGTGGAGGCGCTGGCCGCCCGCGCCGGCGCGCTTGGCACGGAGCCCTTCGGCACCGCCGTGACCGACTTCTACCTCACCAACCCGATCGCACGCGCCTCCGCCGTGATGGCCGAGCTGAGCGCCCTCAAGCAGTCGCTCGGGCAATCGCTCGCGCAAGGGACGACCGGCACGCATGGATAGCGTCTGGCACATCTGGGAGGCCTATCTCGCTCCCGTCGTCGCCTACTTGTGGC
This sequence comes from Hyphomicrobiaceae bacterium, assembly GCA_049278815.1. GTDB lineage: Bacteria > Pseudomonadota > Alphaproteobacteria > Rhizobiales > Hyphomicrobiaceae > AWTP1-13. The sequence goes on along the minus strand of JBAPMW010000924.1, from coordinate 3,398 downwards.
CGGCGCTGGTGGCGGCACTCTGGAGCGTGGTGCTGCTGGTGGTGCTGCTCGTCGGCGTTGCCTTCCTGATCCTGTTCGACCGCAAGGTCTGGGCCGCCGTGCAGATGCGCCGAGGCCCCAACGTGGTCGGGCCGTTCGGCCTTCTGCAATCGTTCGCGGACCTCCTGAAGTTCGTTTTCAAGGAGCCGCTGATCCCCGCCGGCGCCGACAAGGGCGTGTTCCTCCTCGCTCCCGTCGTCGCCTCCGTGCTGGCGCTGGCCGCCTGGGCGGTGATCCCGGTCAACCAGGACAGCTGGGGCCACTGGGTGATCGCCGACCTCAATGTCGGCATTCTCTACCTGTTCGCCATCTCCTCGCTCGGCGTCTATGGCGTGATCATGGGCGGGTGGGCCTCCAACTCCAAATACGCCTTCCTCGGCAGCCTGCGCTCGGCCGCGCAGATGGTGTCCTACGAGGTCTCCATCGGCTTCGTCATCATCACGGTGCTGCTCTGCGCCGGCTCGCTCAACATGACCGCGATCGTCAACGCGCAGCAGGTCGGCCTTGGAACGCGCTACGGCCTGCCCAGCTCGCTGCTGGACTGGTACTGGCTCGGTCTGCTGCCAATGTTCATCGTGTTCTTCATCTCGGCCCTGGCCGAGACCAACCGGCCGCCCTTCGATCTGCCGGAAGCGGAGTCGGAGCTGGTAGCAGGCTTCATGGTGGAGTACTCATCCACACCCTACCTTCTGTTCATGCTGGGCGAGTACGTGGCCATCACCACCATGTGCGCGCTCACCACCATCATGTTCCTCGGCGGGTGGCTGCCGCCGGTCGCGGTGGAGCCCTTCACCTGGGTGCCGGGCGTCGTCTGGTTCATGCTCAAGCTGGTGCTGGTCTTCTTCATGTTCGCCATGGTCAAGGCATTCGTGCCGCGCTATCGCTACGACCAGCTCATGCGCCTCGGCTGGAAGGTGTTCCTGCCGCTGTCCCTCATCATGGTGGTGGCCGTCGCCGGATTCCTCCAGTACTCCGGGCTCGCGCCCTGAAGGCAAAACGTCATGGCTGTATCGCAAGTCGTCGGCTCGCTGTTCCTGAAGGAGTTCGTCTCGGCGTTCTTCCTGTCGATGCGCTACTTCTTCGCCCCCAAGAAGACCCTCCACTACCCCCACGAGAAGGGCCCTCTCTCCCCGCGCTTCCGTGGCGAGCACGTGCTGCGCCGCTATCCCAACGGCGAGGAGCGCTGCATCGCCTGCAAGCTGTGCGAGGCCATCTGCCCGGCCCAGGCCATCACCATCGAGGCCGGCCCGCGCCGCAACGACGGCACCCGCCGCGCCACGCGCTACGACATCGACATGGTGAAGTGCATCTACTGCGGCCTGTGCCAGGAGGCCTGCCCGGTGGACGCCATCGTCGAAGGCCCCAACTTCGAGTTCGCCACCGAGACGCGCGAGGAGCTCTACTACGACAAGGAGCGCCTGCTGGCCAACGGCGACCGCTGGGAGCGCGAGATCGCCAAGGCGATGGCGCTCGATGCGCCGTACAGGTGAGACGACGATGACGGCGATGGGACTCCCTCTTCCCGCGCAACGCCAACCTCGCCTCGCGCTCCAACAGCGCGGGGAGAGGGTTGGGGTGAGGGGCAGCCAAGGGCGCAGACCTCTCGTGGACAGGACGGGGATGGCGGGCACACCGCGAGCGCAGGGCCTCTTGCTGCCCCTCACCCTAACCCTCTCCCCGCAAGCGGGGAGAGGGGATCCGGGCGGCGCTTGCCTGGAGGGTGCGCCATGATCATCGCCGCCGCCTTCTTCTACCTGTTCGCGGCCGTCACGGTCGCCTCCGGGCTGATGGTGATCTTGGCCAGGAACCCCGTGCACGCGGTGCTGTTCCTGATCCTCGCCTTCTTCAACGCCGCCGGTCTGTTCGTGCTGCTCGGCGCCGAGTTCCTGGCCATGATCCTGGTCGTGGTCTACGTCGGCGCGGTGGCGGTGCTGTTCCTGTTCGTCGTCATGATGCTCGACGTCGATTTCGCCGAGCTGCGCGCAGGCTTCGTCCGCTATGCGCCGCTCGGCGCCCTGGTCGGCCTCATCGTCCTCCTCGAGCTGGTGCTGGTGGTGGTTTCCAACGTGATGCAGCCGGGCGCGCTCAGCACAGCCTCCGCGCCTATCCTGCCCGGTGTCACCAACACCGAGGCCCTCGGCCGGGTGCTCTACACCAGGTACGCCTATTTCTTCGAGGGCGCCGGCCTCATCCTGCTGGTGGCCATGATCGGCGCCATCGTGCTGACGCTGCGCCACAAGCAGGGCGTGAAGCGCCAGTCCATCGCCGCGCAGGTGGCCCGCCGCAAGGGCACGGCGGTCAAGGTCGTCAAGGTAGCACCGGGCACGGCCGCCGTGCCGCCGGCGGTGGCACGGTCGTCATGAGCGAGGAAGGAGAGAGGGAGCGGCCCATGGAACTGATCGCCTACTTCCTCAGCGGCAGCCGGTGGGTCTGGGTCACCGTGGCCGTGGTCGGCGCCATCGCCATCGCCGTGCGCGTGCTCGGCCTTTGAGGGACGACGCGCCATGACCATCGGGCTCGGCCACTACCTCACCGTCGCGGCCATCCTCTTCACGCTCGGCATCTTCGGCATCTTCCTGAACCGGAAGAACGTGATCGTCATCCTGATGTCGATCGAGATGATGCTGCTGGCGGTGAACATCAATCTGGTGGCCTTCTCCGCCTACATGGGCGACCTGGTCGGCCAGGTGTTCGCTCTCTTCGTCCTCACAGTCGCAGCCGGCGAGGCCGCCATAGGCCTTGCCATCGTCGTCGCCTTCTTCCGCAACCGTGGCTCCATCGCGGTCGAGGATGTCAGCGTGATGAAGGGTTAATGAAACGGGCATGGGGAATGGGGAGTGGGGAGTGGGGGTTGAGCCCGCATGTCGCCCATGGCCAAGAGCGAGCGGGTCGGAAAACTCTTGCGCGCACTGATCAGAACGCTGCAAGACAAGGTCGAAGGGTGATGCTGGTGCGCTTTCCGGTTGATGTGGATCGGAGCCGCCCGCATGCCCGACCGTGCAGATCGCGGACGAAACCGGTCATGCTGGCGCCGGGGTGGGCCGCGCCCCGGCTCGCAGGCGCCGACATGTCCCCCTCCCCCTTGCGGGGAGGGGCTAGGGGTGGGGGGAGCCAACGCGGTCATACCTCTCCGGTTCACTCCGGCCTCGCAACCGCCGGGCGCTTGCGGCGTCGGTGTGCCACCGAATTTGCCATTTCCCTGCTCCTTCACCCCACCCCCGACCCCTCCCCCTCAAGGGGAGGGGGGACGCTGTGGCCCTCTCTTCCCCTCACCATCCTCGTCGAGTGCTCTGCGCGCACCACGCGCCTTTCCACAGATAGATCCTGGCATGATCCACATCCAGTGGAAAGCGCGCTAG
>JBAPMW010000923.1:0-3020 GCA_049278815.1 Hyphomicrobiaceae bacterium | reverse complement strand
GCATTCAGCAAGCCGGTGCCATCGGCATGCGCACCGAAAAACGCGGCACGAGCCACGTTAGCTTGGTGTCTTTCCGAAGCATCGCTGGTGGAGCGGCCGAGAGCGACGTTCGCTTTGTCGAACGGCTTCTCGGGCTCGATCCGCAGAAGCAAGAATACCTTCTTGCGTCCGGGTCGGCTCGGCGCACCTCTGACGAGATCGCGGTGCTCACACGCTCGATCCAGGAAATCATGCTCGAGCTTTCCATCGGGGTCGACGTTCCGAGCCAAGACCTGGCCGAGGGGCGCGCAACACGCGTCGCGCCGTTGACCTCAGGTGATGTGCATCGCATGCCGCGGCTGCGAATTCGCTCCGGGACGGACCGGCCGCCTGATGCTTTCGCCGCTGTGCGCTACGGGCGCTTCTGGTTTTGGATCGACGATCGAGATCTCGACTCCAAGCGCGTATTCATGTTCCTGAGAATGTTCTCCGCCCTCGCCGAGACCGGCGTGGTGCCGCAGGCAGCAATCGTTACGATACCCGCTCGTTGACGCTCGCTGCCACGGAGAACGCGCCGATCGGCCAAGCGATCGAAAGGTCGACGATACTGAGACCAAGTGTCCCTCACGGGACCATAGCGCCGCCGCGAAGCGACGATCGGCGCTAAGGCGAGCTTACATGACCATGATCACAAACAGCCAAGCGCGCTCGGGCGTCTCAAACTGCGACAGCGCGTGGGATGGATCACATCCCACCAGGAAGCTTCTTCTCGTCACAGACGCCTGGCATCCGCAGGTCAATGGTGTTGTCACCGCCCTGACGAAGATCAAGGAGCACCTGGAGCGCGATGGCTGGCAGGTAGTCGTCATACATCCGGAACTCTTCCCGTCCATGCCGCTGCCCTGGTACCCGGAAGCCCGCCTTGCCGTGCCGCCGTGGCGCAGCCTGCAGCGCATGATCCTGCGAGAGGCTCCCGATCACGTGCACCTGGCCACTGAAGGTCCTCTCGGCTGGAGCGTGCGCAGGATTTGCCGCCGATACGGCTGGTGCTTCACCAGCTCCTACCACACGCATTTTCACCTGTACGCGCATGCTCGCGTGCGCCCCCTGCTGAAACCAGTCCGAACGCTGTTGCGCGTCTTCCATAACGCGGCATCGTGCACGATGGCGGCAACGCCGAGCCTCAAAGGCGAGCTGGAGGCTGGCGGCCTCGGCAACGTGGCGCTCTGGCCGCTCGGCGTCGACGCATGCGCTTTTGCGCGCAACGCCACGCCGCGGCTGCCACCGCTCCCAAGACCCGTGTTCGTCTTCTTGGGCAGACTCGCACGCGAGAAGAACACGGAAGCATTCCTGCACCTGGATCTGCCCGGCACGAAGCTTGTGATCGGCGATGGACCCGAGCGCGCCCGGCTCCAGTCGCGCTTTGGACCGCAGGCCCTCTTCGCCGGCTACCAGCATGGCCAGGAACTCGTCGATTGGTTGTCGATGTCTGACGTGATGGTCTTTCCCTCACGGACCGACACCTTCGGGCTCGTCATCCTGGAAGCGCTCGCCTGCGGCATCCCGGTGGCTGCCCACGACGTAATGGGACCGCGCGACATCATTGAGAGCGGCGTCGATGGCATATTGGGCGAGGATCTTCGAGAGGCCTCGCTGGCGTGCCTTTCACTCGATCGCAGCAAGTGCCGCGACACGGCCCTGCGCTACTCGTGGGAGGCTTCGGCCGCCGCCTTCAAGAGGAACCTGGTCCCCGCTTGGAGCGGGCAAGGGCGAGCATGCGATAGTTCTGTCGCACGACTTGAAGCGGGGATAGCACCCTGAGCACATCGAGGGCGGTCGTCCAGTCCGCAAGCGTGCCTTTCCAGCGGCCGACCTTCACGGCCTTGCGCGTGTTGATGATGTTGTCGAGCACAACAACCGCGATGCTGAGCTGCTCCTTGATGATGCGCGCGTTGATGTAGGCCTCGATGCCGAAACCCGGCAGGGTGTCAATCTCGGAGAGGCATGCCGCCACGATCCACTTCGGCAGGACCCGTTCGCCCGAGACGAAATCGAGACCCAGCCAGCGGTAGATCGGCAGGCTGTTCTGGCGCACGGAGATCGACATCCCACAGCGTCCCGATAGGACCGGCTCGGCGAGCGCGATGATGTTTTCCGCGGTCAGATCCTGGAGGTCCGCGTCGAGGTGCATGATGAAGTCATGTCGTGCGGCCCGCACACCCTCGGCGAACGCTCCGCTCTTGCCGCGCCACTCGGGAAGCGAAATGAGCCGCACGGTCGGAAACGAGCGGACGATGTCCGCGGTCCCGTCGGTGGAGCCATCATCGACGACGATCACTTCAGATAGAAGCGGGTGCAGGGATGCGACGCCAAGCACGCCGCCAATGCGCGGCGCCTCGTTGTGCGCGCAAATGATGCATGTGAGCCCAGTCGCGATGGCGGAGGCTGCTGGTGCCGCCGGCGTACCTGCCTCTGGGAGGACAGATGGCAGTGAAGCCCTACGACCCGGCCCCGGCGGCGCTCGGCGTGTAGAAGGCATGAGCCATGAGAACAGTTCCAGCATAGTAGCACCAATGCGTGAGGTAGGCGTAAGCGAGGCCGTTTCGCAAGCGGAGCATCAGATACGGAACCACGAGCCCGAACACGGCCCCTGCGCCCATGAATCTGATCACGTAGCCCGCCGGCACGTTGTCGAATGCGACGAGGATGTGCGTTGCCCCGAATGCAGCTGCACAGACAAGAGATATGGTCCGCAGCGCATAGTGCTGCGCCGACAGGGCGATCACCATCGCGGCGATGAGGAGCTGCTGAAAGAGGATCTCGATCGACTTGGGCAGGAAGTACCACGGGGTCGCAAACACCACCTCCGGCGGCCGCCAGGGCTCGGCCCAGTTGATCGGCGGCAGGAGCGGGAGACCATACCCAGGGAACAGGACCAAAGCCGAAAACGCGACCGACAAGAGTACATAGGTCGTCAGCCGGTTCTCATGAGCGGCCCACCAGGTCCTGTAGAGCGGCCAGAAAGTAACCAGCGCAAGCGC
>JBAPMW010000922.1:0-12816 GCA_049278815.1 Hyphomicrobiaceae bacterium | reverse complement strand
CTTGCCACCAACCCGGCGGGGTATCGGAGGAGGACTTCGCCGCATCCCGGCCACCGGACCAGCGCTTGGATGGTCTGTCCACCAACCAGCCGACGCACCGGGCTGCGGCCCCCGGCTCCTAGTTGAGTGGCGGCCCTAGGCGACCGCCGGTCTCATCTCCGAGGCACACGCATCATGCCACAGGCGCCGGCCGGCGTCACTATCCGCTTACATACACAATGAACCGAGATTGACTATCTCCCCGCTGCGGATGTCACCATCCGGTCGCCAGTGCCGCCCGCGCATTCTTCCCAGAATGGAGCCATGGACAGTAACCGACGCGAAACCTCTTCGACGTACCACCCAGTAGGTTGGGTTGGGCCCGAAGGGCCGTAACCCAACATTGGCAACGGCGCCATGTTGGGTTACGCGCTTCGCGCTGACCCAACCTACGGCTCTTGCAGTCGGGAGCGCGACGGAGAACCCGCGCGTGTTGATATAAACGACGTGTACTTTCCGGCGAGCACGGTGAAATCCGCCTTCGCAGGGACACGCGGGGTTGTGCGCCAGCGGTCCTACCGCACTCCATCGGCGAGTCGCACTCCGACCGTCGGAGCTGGACTCGGGATGTGCCTTGCGTCTTGCGCCGGTGCCCTTCTATTGCTGACGCCGCTGCATGCGACTGGTCCTGCAGACCTAAAGGTCGGGCACGCCATGACGGCTCCGGCCGAGGAGGATCCCGAGAAGGCTCTGCCGCAGGCCTTTCCGATGGAGGAGTTCCTGGACCGGCTTATGATGGCGGAGTCCGGCGGGCGCCTTCGTAGGAAGAATCCTCGTTCGACAGCCCTGGGTCCCTTTCAGTTCATCGAATCCACGTTTCTCTTTGTCGTGAACAGACACTTTTCGTCGGAGGTCGCGGGCCTTACCAAGCGGCAGATCCTCGCGCGCAGGACGGACATGGCCTTCTCGCGTCGGGTTGCCCGCGCCTACGTCCACGATCTCATTGCTGCTCTCGCAAGCAACGGCCTGCCGGCGTCCCCGGTCAACGCGCGGATCGCCTTTCTCGTCGGCCCGTCCGCGGCCATGCGCTTGCTTGGCACGCCGCCCGAATCGACCCCTCAAGAGCGTGCTATCGGCCGATGCAATCGCGGTAAACCCCTTTATGTCCGGTACGACGATTGCGCAGCTCGTCCAGAGGGCCGCCGTCGAGGTGGGCGCGACAGCCGCGACTCGGCGGCTCGGTCCCTCGCAGGGTGAACCGGCCGTCGAAGCAGTGTCCTTAAAGCGCGATCCCGCCGCCACTTTGGTGGCTTTACAGGCCGAGCCGTCCAGCGCTCCAGTCGTCTCAATGAGCGAGCCGGCAGGCACGCCGGTTGACCCGCAGGACGAGCCTATGGCGACGACATCGGCCGAGCCACGTTTCCGGACCAAGTGTCAGATCGGCCTCGCGAGCTGTCGCAGATGGATGGCCCTCCAAGAACGGAAGGCGCAGGCCTCTGTGCCCGGTGCTGGGCGGTAGCAGTCCTGATCGGAGCCGGCTGAGCATCCAAGGCAGCGTCGGAGCCCCGCAGTAGCCCCACGCCCTATGTCCGCGACATGCCGCCGCGTCTGAGGTTGAAGGGCACCCCCTGTGCGTTAAGGTCCTTGTGAGGGGCGACCCAGCCTGAGAAGGAGCCAGACCATGCCCTTACCAAGGATGCCTCTCCTGGCGCTCGGCCTGACCGCCGCCGGGTTTGTGGCGGCCGGATGGCTTTACGCAGCGGAGCCACCCGTCACGGCAGCAAAGCCCGACGCCGTGCCGATGCAAACCCTTGACCAGGCCAAGCCTGCCGACAAGGGCGACGGCAGCGTGCGCGTGGACGCGCCCGGCACACGGGTCGCCGTCGACAAGGACAGCGGCAAGGTGAGCGTGCAGGCGCCTCATACCGACGTGCACGTCGACCCCGAGAAGCGGCGCGTCCAGGTGCGCGCGCCGTACGTCAATCTGGACATCCAGTGGTAAAGCGTGAAGTCGTGAGATCGGGGTTTCACGATTTCACGAATTCACGACCTCACGCCTCTTCACTCAAAACGAGCTGCCCGGCTGCCTGAGAAACTCGGTCTCCTCCGGCGTCGACGCCCGCCCCAGCACCGCGTTGCGATGCGGGAAGCGGCCGAAGCGGTCGATGATGACCTTGTGCATCTCAGCCCACTTGGTCAGCTCAGCGTCGCCGAGCCCCTCCATCAGCGCCACCGAGCGCGCCTGCGCCTCCCTGCTCTCGGCATGCTCGAACGGCAGGTAGAGGAACATCCGCTCGTCCTTCGTCAGGCCGCTGTCGAAGCCCAGCGCGACGGCTGCCGCGGCCAGGTCCAGGGCCTTCGCGTCGGCCGCAAACGCCTGCGGGCCGCCGCGGAACATGTTGCGCGACATCTGGTCGAGGACGATGACGGCGGCTAGCGCCGTGCGCGCGTCGGTCAGCAGCGATGGCGTCGGCTCAGCCGTCAGCCCCTCGTGCACCGCCAGGAAGCGCGAGCGCACGTCGGCGTCGAACGCGTCGGACTTCTCGAACCATTGCTTCGGTCTGGTCTCCTCGAACCAGAACCGCAGCACGCCGTCGACCCAGTCCTCTGTGGCCATTGTCGGTGACCGGAGCGGAGGCTTCGCGGCTACTTCTTGGACGCCGTGGAAGCGGGACCGGCCTCCTCGATGGTGCGGATCACGCTCGACATCGGCCGGTCGTGCCCCGCACTCATGCCCTTCATGTTCTTCTCGATCAGGGCGTCGTATTCCGCCAGCGTCTTGACCTCGGCCTTGGCCGTCAGGTGCACGATCTTGTAGCCCTTGGCTTTCAGCTCTGCGAGCAGCCGGGGCACCGTCTTGGCCGTATTCGGCTGGATGTCGTGCATGAGGATGATGCCCTTGGTCTTCCTCTCAAGCTTGTCCATCACCCTCTTCAGGAGGCGGTCGGGACTGCGGATCGTGAAGTCGAACGAATCGATGTCGGTCGAGAACACGCCGATGTTCCGGCTCGCCAGGTAGCTGAGCGACTCCTTCGAGTCCCTCAAGGCCGGAAACCGGAAGAACGGCGCGATCGGCCCGCCCACGGCGAGCCGGGCAGCGCTAAACCCCTTCTCGATCTCGGCCTTCCATTCGGCATCGTCCTTGAGCTTGTTGATCGGGATATGCTTCCACGTATGGGTTCCGATCGTATGCCCTGCCTTGGCCACGTCGCGCAGGATCTCCGGCAGCCCGGCCGCCATCCAGCCGACCGAGAAGAAGGTGGCCTTGGTGCACTGCGCGGCGAGCGCCTCGAGGATCTTGTGCGTCGTGTTCACCTGCGGGCCGTCGTCGAAGGTGAGCACCACCTCCTTCAGCCGCAGGAAATCGTAGGTCTTGTAGTGCTCGAAGCCGAATCCCGGCCCGCCGGTGGTGTCGATCTCTACCGTGCGCGTCACGCCGAGCTTGCTCGGGTCCGGGCACGCCCCTTGAGCGAGGGCTGCGCCGCCCGCTGCTGTCCATGCAATTAGCGCACTCGTCAGCGCGGTCCCAAAGCGCATCGCACGTTCCCCCTTCGCAGAATAAAAGCTTAACCGAGCCGGGGCTTAGCTTGTGGGGAGCGCCCGATCAATAGCAAGCATTTTTCGCGCAGCGGTTGGGGAGCCTGAGGGGTGCCCCTCAGGCCTTCCCCGTGCTAGGGTTGGCGCGTCCCGAGCGTCTGCCGACCCAACCCCTTCGGCGGCAGACATAATTCCACCATCACGCGGTGGTTGTGATCCAGCCCTTCCCAGCAACGGCCGCAACAGACCCCCGGGGGCCATCTCATGTTCACGCGTAGCACCCAGACGGAGCCCAAGCCGCTCGAGCCGAGTCAGAGCACGCCCTTGAACGCATCACTCGGCATGTCGCGCCGTACGGGCGGGGACACCGGCAACAAGTCGGTCATCAGCAACGACCTCAAGATCATCGGCCAGGGCCTCAAGATCATCAGCCAGGGCACCCTGCAGGTGGACGGCGAGGTCGAGGGCGACGTGGCCGGCGCCGAGGTGATCATCGGCGAGCAGGGCAAGGTGACGGGCACCGTCTCCGCCGAGCGCGTGATCGTGCGCGGCAAGATCTCCGGCGTCATCCGCGGCATGACGGTGGCGCTGCAGGCCTCGGCGCGCGTCGAGGGCGACATCCACCACATGTCGCTCGCCATCGAGCAGGGTGCGGAGTTCGACGGCCGCTGCCGTCGCCCGCAGGATGCCTCCGAGCTGAAGCTCGATCTGCAAGGCATGGGCAACGGGCACGCGTGATCGGGCGTGGCAGTCGGGTGTCGTCGGTCTGCGACTGTCGAAGCCCGACACCCGACACCCGACACCCGCACAGCGGCATCTAGCCGCGCTGGCCGCCCGCAGCAAGCGATGGTATGGTGAACTCAGGTCGCAACTAAACGGAAGGAGGTGATCCAATGGTCAGTGGGATCTTGAGGACGGCGCAGGCGCTGCTCGGTCACGCTGTTGTTGGAGCAGCCTCCGACAAGAGCTGAGCGAGACTGGAGCCGCGAGGCCGCTGCCTCGGCCGGTTTCCAGGCCCGACGCCGCCGGAATCTCACGGGAGCCGCCTTAAGGGGCGGCTCCTTTGATTCTGGGCACAGCCTGGACAAAGGCGCCGCCCGGATCCCCTCTCCCCGCTTGCGGGGAGAGGGTCAGGGTGAGGGGCAGCCACAGGGGAAATCCTATCAGCGAGGGGCCTTCGGGCAGGTTTCAGCAGATCGGGCAGTAGCAAGTAGGGCGGATTAGCATTAGCACGAAGCGCGTAACCCGCCATGGACCGGTGGTGTGGCGCGCGACATGGCGGGTAAAGGCTATCGCCCTAACCCGCCCTACCGGTTGGCGTCCTTCCCCGCCGGCGCCGCAGCCGGCTCCAGCCGCATCCCGCGCACCGCCCCGAACCGCCGGTTCAGCCGCTTCATGAGGCGGCGGTAGTCGAAGTAGTTCACCTCCAGGCGGTGGCGGTCGGAGGCGACGTAGGTGCGCCTGGCCGCGCGGGCAGCGCGGGCGGCCAGCATCCGGCGGAACGAGCGGGCACGCTTGGGCGCATGCTTGCCGGCGACGATGAGGTTGGCGACCAGCTGGCCCTGGTAGTCGGCCGTGCGCCACATGCTGCCGTTGGCCTGGGTGAGGCCCACTGCGAACAAGCCCGCGTGCTCCGGGTGCACGACGTTGGCGAGCAGGCGCGGGCGGCCGTCGGCGGCGAAGATCAGGCCCTCATCCGCGTAGGGGATGATCGGCTGGTAGCCGGTGGCGAAGACGATGGTATCGACCCTCTCGGCCGTGCCGTCCTTGAACCGCACCCGGTCGCCCTCGTAGCCGGCGATCTCGGGCTTCACGGTGAGATCGCCGTGGGCGACGAGGCGCGGGATCTCGTCGGTCATGGTCGGGTGCGCCTGGTCGATCGAGTAGTCCGGGTCCGGCAGCCGATAGCGCGACGGCGGTCCCTGCACCAGCCACAGCACGCCCTGGAACAGCCAGCGCTTGACGATGCGCGGAACGGGCAGCATCTCGGCATAGCCGAGGATGTCGCCGGTCGGGAAGCCCAGGACGAACTTGGGCACGAACCAGTAGCCGCGGCGGATGCTCAGGAACACCTCCGAGCCGCTGTGTGCCGCATCCGAGACGATGTCGGCCGCCGAGTTGCCGCAGCCCACCACCAGCACGCGCCTGTCGCGCAGCTGCCGGGGGCTCCTATAAGCGCGCGAGTGCAGGATCTCGCCCGAGAAGGCGCCGGGATAGACCGGCATGCGCGGGGTGTCGTGGTGCCCGCTGGCGATGACGACGCCGCGGTAGCTGCGAGCCTCCGGCTCGCCGGCCACCGACACCGCCCAGGTGCCATCGCCGCGCGGAGCGACCTCGGTGATCGTCCGGCCCAGCTCGATATGCTCCAGAATTCCGAACGTGCGGGCGAAATCGCGGAAGTAGCCCAGCACGCGCGCGTGACTGGGGTACTCCGGATAGTCCTCGTCCAGCATCGGCAGATCGTCGAAGCCGGTGGAGCTGATGGACGAGATGAGATGCGTCGTCTCGTAGACCACGCCCGAGGGCGTGGCGATGTTCCACAAGCCCCCGATGTCCCGCTCGCGCTCCAGGCAGTCGAAGGGAATGCCGCGCGCAACGAAATTCTTCGCCGCCGCGAGCCCGGAGGCGCCGGCGCCGATGATGCAGAACCTGGTGCTGCGGTCTTGGTGCGGCATGCCTTGTGGGGCTCGGCGCGGACATTTCACGAACGCGCCAGCATTATCTGCGTTCCCGCCGGAACTCCAGCATTTCTCAGCTTGAATTCTTGCGGTCCTGGCGCGGCCGCGCCTTCGACTCACGCGACTCTGCGGGGCACAATGGCAGCGATATCGTCGGTCATTGCCTCCTGCGCCGTCTCCAGGTCGAATTGGGCCTGGAGGCCAAGCCAGAAGTCGGGCGTGGTGCCCCAGTAGCGGGCAAGCCGCAAGGCCGTATCGGGTGTAACCGGCGTTTCCTCGCGCACCAGGCGCTCGACGCGCGTGCGCGGCACGCGCAGTGCCTTCGCCAGCGCGCCGGCGCTCATGCCGAGGGGGGCGAGGAACTCCTCACGCAGGATCTCACCGGGGTGGACGGGGTCGAGGGCAGGATCGCGCATCGGCTCTACTCTCAGTGATAGTCGACGCATGATACGGGCATAAAGAAGCAGCCGCTTCAGGTTTTCAAACCGAGACACTATCCATGAGAGCTGCGGTGCTGCACCCCCACTCGCGCGAGGCGTCGCCTTTCGCCGCCTTGAACGGCCCTGCCTTTCGGGCTAACGACAAGGCCAATTGAGGGGGCTCGGTTCAAACCCATGGGTTGGCTCGACAGAATCCGGCGGCGCAGCACATCGAAGGAGCAACAGGCTATGGCGCGCACCAAGATTGCGCTGATCGGCGCAGGCATGATCGGGGGCACGCTGGCGCACCTCATCGGCCTCAAGGAATTGGGCGACGTGGTGCTGTTCGACATCGTCGAGGGCGTGCCCGGCGGCAAGGGGCTCGACATCGGCCAGTCCGGCGCCATCGAGGGCTTCGACATGAGCCTGAAGCCCACCAACGCCTACGCCGACATCGCCGGCGCCGACGTCGTCATCATCACGGCTGGCGTGCCCAGGAAGCCCGGCATGAGCCGCGACGACCTGCTCGGCATCAACCTCAAGGTGATGGAGCAGGCCGGGCAGGGCATCAAGCAGTATGCCCCCAACGCCTTCGTGATCGTCGTCACCAACCCGCTCGACGCCATGGTGTGGGCGCTGCAGAAATCCTGCGGGCTGCCGACCAACAAGGTGGTGGGCATGGCCGGTGTGCTCGACACGGGCCGCTTCCGCAAGTTCCTGTCGGACGAGTTCAACGTCTCCGTGGAGGATGTCTCCGCCCTGGTCCTCGGTGGCCACGGCGACGACATGGTGCCGATCGCGCGCTACTCCACCGTGAGCGGCATTCCGCTCCCCGACCTCGTCAAGATGGGCTGGACAACCCAGGCCAAGCTCGACGCCATCGTCGAGCGCACGCGCAAGGGCGGCGGCGAGATCGTCGCGCTGCTGAAGACCGGCTCGGCGTTCTATGCCCCGGCCTCCTCGGCCATCCAGATGGCCGAGAGCTACCTCAAGGACAAGCGCCGCGTGCTGCCCTGCGCCGTCTACCTCACCGGCCAATACGGCGTGAACGGCATGTACGTGGGCGTGCCGGCGGTGATCGGCGCCAACGGCGTGGAGAAGGTGGTGGAGATCGACCTCAACGCCGACGAGCGGGCGATGTTCACCAAGTCGGTCGGGGCGGTGCAGGGCCTGATCGGCGCCTGCAAGAAGATCGCGCCGCAGCTGGCCTGAAGAAAGTCGTGAGATCGTGAAGTCGTGAAGTCGTGAGATCGAGTTTACGACCGTGCCGACTTCCTGATCTTACGACTTCACGATCTCACGACTTCACAATCTCACGAGGCTTTCATGCCCAAGCAAGCCATCACCACCCCCAAGGGCAAGGCCATCGGCCCCTACTCGCTCGGGATCGCGCATGGCGACCTCGTGTTCATCTCGGGCCAGATCCCGCTCGACTCCGCTACTGGAAAGCTGGTCGAGGGCGACGTGAGCGCCCAGGCCAGGCAGTCGCTGGAGAACGTCAAATCCGTGCTGGAGGCCGCGGGCCTCGGCTTCGCCCACGTGGTCAAGACCACGATCTTCCTCACCGACATGGCCGATTTCGCCGCCGTCAACGAGGTCTACAAGGCCTACGTCGCGGAGCCCTACCCGGCCCGCTCCACCATCGCCGTGGCCGCCCTGCCCATGGCGGCGAAAGTCGAGATTGAAATGATCGCCTCCCGCGGTGCAGCATAGGCCATCTCGCAGATACGTAACGACACCCTGGCGGCCGGATTGCCGCTGGCATATGGTATACCACAAAGGGGTCAGACCCCTTGCCTCGGCGTGCCGACTTTACTGCGACGGTCGTGGCAAGGGGTCTGACCCCTTCCATCGGCCCTAAGAAGAGCCACCAAGGGAAGCCACATGAACGTCCACGAATACCAGGCCAAGGAGCTGCTGCGGTCCTACGGCGTGCCGCTGGCGCAGGGCGCGCCGGCCTTCACGGTCGAGGAGGCGGTTAAGGCCGCCCAGGGTCTGCCGGGGCCGGTGTGGGTGGTGAAGTCCCAGATCCACGCCGGCGGCCGCGGCAAGGGCACCTTCAAAGAGGCCGAGGCCGGCAGCGGCGGCGGCGTGCGCATCTGCAAGTCCGTCGACGAGGTGAAGGCCGCGGCCGAGGCGATGCTGGGCAAGACCCTGGTGACCATCCAGACCGGGCCGGCCGGCCGCGTGGTCAAGCGCCTGTTCATCGAGGACGGCACCGCGATTGCCCGCGAGCTCTACCTCTCCGCCTTGGTTGACCGCGCCACCTCGCGCATCTCGTTCATCGCCTCGACCGAGGGCGGCATGGACATCGAGAAGGTGGCACACGACACGCCGGAGAAGATCGTGACGCTGTCGATCGACCCGGCCTCGGGCTATCAACCTTTCCACGGCCGCAAGGTCGCCGCCGCCCTGAAGCTCGAAGGCGACCAGATCAACCAGTGCGTGAAGCTCGTCGCCGCGCTCTATCGCGCCTTCGTCGAGAAGGACATGGCGCTGCTGGAGGTCAACCCGCTGGTGGTGACCAAGGACGGCAAGGTCGTGTGCCTCGACGCCAAGATCGGCTTCGAGGACAACGCGCTGTTCCGCCACAAGGACGTGCAGGCCCTGCGCGACGAGGCGGAGGAGGACCCGGCCGAGGTGGAGGCCTCCAAGCACGACCTCAACTACGTCAAGCTCGACGGCACCATCGGCTGCATGGTGAACGGCGCCGGCCTCGCCATGGCCACCATGGACATCATCAAGCTCAACGGCATGGAGCCCGCCAACTTCCTCGACGTGGGCGGCGGCGCCAGCAAGGAGAAGGTGGCCGCCGCCTTCAAGATCATCCTCTCCGACCCGGCCGTGAAGGGCATCCTGGTCAACATCTTCGGCGGCATCATGCGCTGCGACATCATCGCCGAAGGCGTGGTGGCCGCCGCCAAGGAGATGGCCATCAAGGTGCCCCTGGTGGTGCGCCTGGAAGGCACCAACGTCGAGCTCGGCAAGCAGATCCTGGCCCAGTCGGGGTTGAAGATCGTGCCGGCGGATAATCTTGCCGACGCGGCCAAGAAGATCACGGACGAAGTGAAGAAGGCGGCCTGACCGTGGTCCGCTATCGTTGCAACGCTGTCATCCCGGTGCTTGTCACCGGGATCCATCTTGCCGCTTGCTCCGGCGCTCGTGGATGGCTGGATGCCGGGGACAAGCCCCGGCATGACAACGGTGCGCTCGATGAAGCCGGATGTCTTTCTCAGCGTGAGAGTCCAGAGGGGCACTGAATGGCATTCCTCGTCGACAAATCCACCAAGGTCATCTGCCAGGGCTTCACCGGCAGCCAGGAGATCGTCCCCGCCGACAACCTGGCGGACGCCGCCGAGAAGATCACCGACGAGGTGAGGAAGGCGGCGTGACGATGCGGACCGGAGCACGGCTTTCGGGGCTCGCGTTGATCGCTTCATTGCCTGGCGTGGCTGCGGCGCAAGAGCCGAGCCTCGAGAGCAGGCTTGTGCAGGCCTTTCAGACCTACTGCATGGCCAGTGCGGCCGATCCGAAGCGCGTCTCGGCCGATGTGCTGCGCGAGTTCTTCCGGAACTCCGCAGGGAGCTCGGCCTGGATAACCAAGGGCCTGGACCTGGTCATTGCCGAAAAGCCGTACAGCCGCGTGCGCGTTCTCTTCGACGAGCCTCCAGGCGCCCCCACACGCACGTGCACCGCTGATGTGACGCCCACGCTCATCGATAAGCAGCGGGTCGTCGCAATGCTTGAACGAGATCTGGGCCTCGGCGCTGGGACTTCGACTGTGCTCCCCGAGATCAAGCCGAGGGTGGGCGGTTCGCCGCGCGGCCCTCGTCCCAAGACCGACCTGACGCGCTGGCTAACGCGCATGGACGGCACCGAGGCTGAGATCGAGCTCCGGCTTCCAGAAGGAATGACACCACGCTTGAAGTTGAGCGTGCGCGTGAGCGGAAAATGAAAATCGTCGGCTCGATAGTGTGGAGCGGCCTGGTCTTGGTTGTTGCCGGGGCTACGGGGACCGCGCATGCGCAGGCACGGACACCCGAGAATCGCCTGGTGCAGGCGTTCAGCGCTTACTGCGTAGCGACAGCGGCTGCTCCGGTGCGTGTCCGGGCTGCAATCAAGAGCATGGCGCGATTGGGTCTGGCAGAGGACAGGTGGGGGAGCGGCGCTCTCTTCGAGACGGCGGAGATCTTGGATGCGACCGGGCGCACCGACCCGCACCAACGCATGCTCATCACATTTGGACAGGCCCCCGATGCCGGCGGACATAAGCGCACCTGCCAGGTGAACGTGTCCTGGGGCGACAAGGCGAAGCTCATCTCTGAGCTGGTTGACAATCTGGCCGTCGCCGGCGGGGCGTCCACTGTTGTGAAAGAAGGTCAGTACGAGACAGACCTGACGCGCTGGACAATACGTGTAGACGACATCGAGGCCATGGTTGAGCTGGGCATGCCGACATACGCCGGTGCGCCCGGACGCGCCCTCACACTGACCATCGCCGCGCAATAGGAACGACGCGCTCGCTCAAACCTGCGGCGAGCCACCAGATAGACGCAGAAAGGAACGGCGGATGGCAATCCTCGTCGACAAATCCACCAAGGTCATCTGCCAGGGCTTCACCGGCAGCCAGGGCACCTTTCACACCCAGCAGGCGATTGCCTATGGCACCCAGGTCGTGGGCGGCGTGACGCCGGGCAAGGGCGGCACCAGGCATCCCGACGCCAAGCTCGCCAGCGTGCCGATCTTCGACACGGTGCTGGAGGCCAAGGCCAGGACCGGCGCCACCGCCACCTCCATCTATGTGCCGCCGCCCTACGCCGCCGACGCGATTCTTGAGGCCATCGACGCCGAGATCCCGCTCATCGTGTGCATCACCGAGGGCATCCCGGTGCTCGACATGGTGAAGGTGAAGCGCGCGCTCGACGGCTCCAAGTCCAAGCTGATCGGGCCCAACTGCCCGGGCGTGCTCACCCCCAACGCCTGCAAGATCGGCATCATGCCGGGCAACATCTTCAAGGCCGGCAACGTCGGCATCGTCTCGCGCTCGGGCACGCTGACCTACGAGGCGGTGAAGCAGACCTCGGATGCGGGGCTCGGCCAGTCCACCGCGGTGGGCATCGGCGGCGATCCGGTGAAGGGCCTGGAGTTCGTCGACGTGCTGGAGATGTTCCTCGCCGATCCCAACACGCACTCCATCATCATGATCGGCGAGATCGGCGGCGCGGCGGAGGAGGACGGCGCCGAGTTCATCAAGAGCGAGGCCACGAAGGGCCGCAGGAAGCCGATGGCCGGCTTCATCGCCGGCGCCACCGCCCCTCCCGGCCGCCGCATGGGCCACGCCGGCGCCATCATCTCGGGCGGCAAGGGCAAGGCCGAGGACAAGATGGAGGCCATGAAGTCCGCCGGCATCGCCGTCGCCGACAGCCCGGCCTCCCTGGGCACGACCCTGGCGAAGGTGCTCGGCGGCGGCGCCAGGAAGGGGTGGTTCGGGTGAGGGGATGTCAGATCCTCTGCCTCCGGGTCTGACACCATGGCTCCAACGCCGGGTGTGCGACGGTGTCAGCCGCTCACCGGCTGCGCCGACCCTCAAGGACGAAACGGAGCGCGCCGCGGCGTCCCCTCCCCCCTTGCGGGGGAAGGACAGGGTGGGGGGGATTGCACAACATCGAAGGTAGGGAGTCCTCCCACCCCTAGCCCCTCCCCGCAAGGGGGAGGGGGGATCTGCGTTGGCGCTTGCCTGTAGCTCGCCAGCCAGACTCACGTACCCAGCGGGGATAGGTGAGTTTCGTTTCAGACCGGGAGGGTCTGACGCCTGAAATCCGGTGAATGCCTGATTCCGCGCGGCTGGGCTCCGAGCCTACGAAGGGAGCCACATCTCCGGACAGCGGGCAGACCCGTGCACACCAGACGCGCCGATACCTTCCACCTTACGCCCGCCGCCACGGCGGCGGTCGAGCCCCTGACGCGCGGCTGGTGGCTCGTGCTGCTGCGGGGGATTGCCGGCATCCTGTTCGGGATCGCGGCCTTCATCTGGCCGGGCCTGACCGTCCTCGCCCTCACCCTCCTTTTCGGGGCCTTTGCGCTGGCCGACGGCGCCTTCTCCCTCGGCGCAGCGTTCACGGGCGGCGGCGACAGGTCGATCCCCACCTGGTGGCTGGCAGTGATCGGGCTGCTCGGCATCGCCGCCGGCATCGTCGCTTTCC
>JBAPMW010000921.1:0-2341 GCA_049278815.1 Hyphomicrobiaceae bacterium | reverse complement strand
CACGCTAGCTGATTCGCGAATCGCGTCAGAGCGTTACGACATCATCCCTCGAATGGAGCCACTGAAGCAGGAAGTAGGCACTCATCTGGTTGAAGTTCGTCTTAAGAATTGCGCAGCCGGCCACTATCGCTATGAGAGCTGGTCCAACTATCGAGGGTGTGTCTCGAATCGGCCTGGAGTCCCCTCTATGGTTTCTGGTATGCCCCTTTGGGGATACTGGATCGACCAAAGCTTCGCTTTGCTCGATGCTCCTTCCAATAAATCCCAACTGCCTCCGCGTGTGCTGTTTACGTTGAAGGTTTGGCTACGAATAGCACGGGAGGCGTCACCGTTGAAGTACTTCGGTACGCTCGGGGAGGCGCGACGCCGCTTCCGAGCGGAAGCGAAGAAAATGCCGGCGCTAGACTAGTCAGCCTGCCAGAAGGATGCCGGATCGGAGCGGCATTGGGCTAACAAGGAAGATACCCTCGCCGTCCCACCCCCAGCACCCCCAACACCTCCTCCACCCCCGCGTCCGCCGGCATGGCGGCGAAATCCGCGCGCTGGGCCAGCGCCCGCTCCAGCAGGAGGTGGAACTGTGCGCGGCCGATCTCGATGGCGCCGAACTGCTTCAGGTGGTCGGTGACGAACTGGGTGTCGAGGAGCGTGAAGCCGCCGGCGACCAGGCGGGCGCAGAGATGGACGAGGGCGACCTTGCTGGCGTCGCGCTCGTAGGAGAACATGCTCTCGCCGAAGAAGGCGCCGTTGAGGGCCACACCGTAGAGGCCGCCCACCAGCCGGCCGCCAGCCCAGGTCTCCACCGTGTGGCAGTAGCCGGTGCGGTAGAGCTCGCGGTAGAGGCCGTGGATCTTGGGGTTGATCCAGGTGGTACGCCGGCCGGGGCGAGAAGCGGCGCAGCCGGCGATCACGCCCTCGAAGTCGGAATCGATGCGCACCTCGAAGGTGCCCTGGCGCACGGTGCGGACCAGCCGCCGCGGCAGATGAACGGCGTTCAGCGGCACAATCCCGCGCAACGGCGGCTCGATCCAGTAGAGCGCCGGGTCGTCGGCGCTCTCGGCCATGGGGAAGATGCCGCACGCATAGGCCTTCAGCAGCACCTGCGGCGTGATCTCGATGGCAATGTCGTCGCGCGAGGCCATTCAGCGTTTCGGGCAGCGGTCGTGGGGGGCACCTTCCGTGAATTGTAGCGAATTATGACTCCGAACTGTGGCTTTGCGCGGGCTTCTGCAAGAAGCTCTCCAGCCAATGGATGTGATAAAGCCCGTTGGCGATGTCGGGTTCCTTAACGAGGCGGGCAAACAGCGGGATGGTGGTGTCGATGCCGTCGATGACGAACTCCGACAGGCAGCGTCTGAGCCGCATCAGCGCCTCGTTGCGGTTCTTGCCGTGCACGATCAGCTTGCCGATCAGGCTGTCGTAGTAGGGCGGGATGCGGTAGCCCTGGTAGGCGCCGCTGTCGACGCGCACGCCGAGGCCGCCGGGCGGGTGCCAGTAGGTGATCACCCCCGGCGAGGGCCTGAACGTCTCGGAATTCTCCGCGTTGATGCGGCACTCGATGGCATGGCCCGAGAAGGTCACCTCGGATTGCTCCAGGGTGAGCGCGTTGCCCGCCGCCACCCGGAGCTGCTCGATGACGAGGTCGAGCCCGGTGATCATCTCGGTCACCGGGTGCTCCACCTGCAGACGCGTGTTCATCTCGATGAAGAAGAACTTGCCGTCCTTGTAGAGGAACTCGACGGTGCCGGCGCCGCGGTACTTGAGCTTCTGCATGGCGACAGCCACGGTGGCGCCGATGCCGGCGCGCTCCTCGGCGTTGAGCGCGGGCGAGGGCGCCTCCTCCCAGACCTTCTGGTGCCGGCGCTGCAGCGAGCAGTCGCGCTCGCCCAGATGGATGGCGTTGCCCTTGCCGTCGCCGAACACCTGCACCTCGATATGGCGCGGGGTGGCGAGGTATTTTTCCAAGTAGACGCTGTCGTTGCCGAACGCCGCCGCCGCCTCGGCGCGCGCGGACTTGATGGCGAGGTCGAGGTCCTCCGGCGCATGCACCACCTTCATGCCCCGCCCGCCGCCGCCCGCGGTGGCCTTGATCAGGACCGGGTAGCCCATGTCGGCCGCGAGGCGCGCGGCCTGCTGGGTATTGGCGATCGCCCCGTCCGAGCCCGGCACCACCGGGATGCCGAGGCGCCTGGCGGTGGCCTTGGCCTCGATCTTGTCGCCCATGATGCGGATGTGCTCGGCCGTCGGGCCGATGAAGGTGATGTCGTGGCCTTCCAGGATCTCGGCGAAGCGGGCGTTCTCGGAGAGGAATCCGTAGCCCGGATGGATGGCGTCGGCGCCGGTG